>CAZTHY010000284.1:0-1533 GCA_964613205.1 uncultured Oscillospiraceae bacterium | reverse complement strand
TGGCTCTGTCCTTGTTCTTGTACTGGCTGCGCTCGTCCTGACACTCCACCACCACACCGGTGGGCAGATGGGTGATGCGGATGGCGCTCTCCGTCTTGTTGACGTGCTGGCCACCGGCACCGGAGGAACGGAACGTGTCAATCTGCAAGTCTTTCGGGTCGATGGAGAACTCCACCTCCTCCGCCTCCGGCATGACGGCCACGGTGGCGGCGGAGGTCTGTATCCGTCCCGACGACTCCGTCTCCGGCACACGCTGGACGCGGTGGGTGCCGGCCTCGAATTTCAGCCGCGACCACGCGCCGCTGCCCTCGATCTCGGCGCTCAGCTCCTTCACGCCGCCCAGCTCCGTCCGGTTCTCGCCCACGATGCTCAGCGTCCAGCCCCGCCGCTCGGCGTACATGGTGTACATCCGCAGCAGGTCGGCGGCGAACAGCGCCCCCTCCTCCCCGCCGATACCGGCGCGTATCTCCAAGATCACGTTTTTCTCGTCGTTGGGGTCTTTCGGCAGCAGCAGTCGCTTCAGCTCCTGCTCCAACCGCTCCTGTTCCGCTTTGGCGGCGGACAGCTCCTCCTGTCCCAGCTCCCGCAGTTCGGGATCGGACAGCATTTCCTCGGCGGCGGCCATGTCCGCTCCCGCCTGTACAAAGGCGCGGTAGGCGGCCACCACCGGTGTCAGCTCCTTCTGTTCACGGCTGAGGGCGGTGAGTTTTTCGCGGTCACCGTAGACGGCGCTGTCGCCCAGCGCCTGTTCCACCTCCACCAGCCTCGCTTCTATGGCTTTCAGCTTTTCCAGCATGGCCGTCTCCTTACTGCTCCAGATAGCGGCGGACGTTCTGCACGAAATCGTTGCGCCAAAAGTCGTAGCCCTCGCTGCCCGGGCGGAGTGACACCGCCAGACAGTGGGGTGCGGCGGTGTAGAGATCCATCTGCTCGTAGACCTCCTCGCTGCGCTGAACGGCGCCCCGCGTCACCACATAGGCCACGTTTTTCATCTCCAGACCACGCCGTTTCAGCAGTGCCCGCACAGGACTGGCGCACCGTCCCGCCCATACCGGCGTGCCGACGATGACCAGCTTGTAGTCCTCGATGGGCTTCTCCGTCTGGAAGGGGCGCAGCGGACGGGTGGAGGTTTTCATGGCGTCCATGCCGCAGCGGAGATAGCCCCGCCAGCCGTCACGCTCCGTATCGTCGGTGATGGCCGTCACCTCCGCCCCCAGCAGCTCCGCGATCTCCTTGATGGCACGGCGGGTAGCGCCGGTGCGGGAGTAGTAAATACATAAAATGTCGCTCATATCGTGTCCTCCTGTTCCGTTTGCAGGCTCAATTCCTCCCAGCGCACCAGTTCCTGCTCCAGTTTTCCCTCGCAGTCCTGCCGCGCCGCATACAGCTCTCCGATCTTCTCCGCGTCACTGCCGGCGGCCTCCATCTCACTGTCGAGACGGGCGATCTCCGCTTCCAGCCTGGCGATGGCTGTCTCGCAGATGGTAAGCTGCTTTTTGGCCGCCTGTTGGGTGCGGCTGCCCCGCCCACCGG
>CAZTHY010000283.1:0-1534 GCA_964613205.1 uncultured Oscillospiraceae bacterium | reverse complement strand
CTACGCACGTCTACCATACCTGTTGCATCGGGCGGACAGAGTCGTCCGCCCCTACAATAAAATGCGGCAATCACTCCTCCGCTGATTCTTCCAAATACGTCTCGCCCCATTTGGCCAGCTCGGTGAAGACCGGCAGGAGGGCGCGGCCTTTTTCGGTCAGCGCGTACTCCACATGGGGCGGGATCTCGTTGAACTGCTGGCGGGAGACGATGCCCAGCGACTCCAGATCCCGCAGTGTGGCGGTGAGCATGGCGTTGGTGATGCGGGGCACCGCCCGTTTCAGCTCGCTGAACCGACAGGCGGGGTGCTTGCACAGCTCGTAGATGATGTGGGTGCGCCACTTGCCGCTGAGCATATCCAGCGTGCGGCGCATGGGGCAGGTGTCGCTGACCGGCTGGGTCAGCACCCGCTGGAGGTATTCCTCCGCTGTCATGTTTTTCTTCATACGTCCTCCGGTATGGTATGATTTACCAAGTATCTTCATTCTGCGTACTTGCAGTCGATGTTCATACCAAGTATAATAGTAATACCATCAAAATGCAAGGAGAAATTTCCATGAAAACCGCCATTGTTTACTATTCTGCCCACCACGGCAACACTAAAAAGCTACTGGACGCCATCGCCGCCCGCCATGATGTGACACTCATCGATGCTGCCCACCCTGCCGTCACCGATCTGGCCGATTTTGATCAGGTGGGCTTCGCCTCCGGCATCTACTACTCCAAGTTCCACAAGTCGGTGCTGGCCTTTGCCGGTGACCACCTGCCCCAGGGCAAGCCAGTGTTCTTCCTGTACACCTACGGCGCGAAGAAGGAGGGCTACACCAAGGCCATCCGCGCCGTCACCGACACGAAAAACGCACCGGTGAAGGGCGAGTACGGCTGCTTCGGCTTCAACACCTTCGGCCCCTTCAAGCTCATCGGCGGCATCGCCAAGAACCACCCCACCGCCGACGAGATCAGCGACGCGGTGAAGTTCTTTGAAAACCTGTAAAAACGGAAAAGAGACGCCCACAGGCGTCTCTTTTGCTATGCTCTATTGAGATACTCCCGACATTTGGCGTTGGCGGCGGCGGAGACGGCGTCCTCGTCGATGGTGGTGAGGCGTCCCTGCCGGACGGTGACGCGGCCATGTACCACGGTATAGTCCACCGCGCCACGAACACCTACGGTGCCCAGCACCGAAGCGGCGTCCTGTTGGCAGCCCACCAGTTCCAGACGACGGCTGTCGATCATGAACAGGTCGGCGCACTTGCCCTCGCTGATCTGGCCGATGTCGTCCCGCCCCAGCAGGCGGGCGCTGCCGCGGGTGGCCATTTTCAGCACGTCATAGCCGGTAGGTGCCTGCCGGCTGGATTGGAGCCGGTGGAGCAGGTACGCCACCCGCAGTTCCTCCAGCAGGCTGGAGCCGTCGTTGCTGGCGGAGCCATCTACCGCAAGACCCACCGGTACGCCCAGCGCCAGCATTTCGGGGATCCGCGCCACACCGCTGGACAGCTTCATGTTGCTGATGGGGCAGTGGGCCACGCCGGTGC
>CAZTHY010000282.1:0-1568 GCA_964613205.1 uncultured Oscillospiraceae bacterium | reverse complement strand
ACGAGACATTCATACGTCCTTGCCAGCGTGTGATCGCTGAGCTGCGCGCTCAAAAAGGCGTGGGCGGCGTCGTTTTTGGCGGCGATGATGAGGCCGCTGGTGTCCCGATCGATGCGGTGGACGATGCCAGGGCGCTTCTCGCCGCCGATACCGGAGAGACTGTCGCCGCAGTGGTACAGCAGGGCGTTCACCAGCGTGCCGTCGGGGTGCCCCGGGGCAGGGTGTACCACCAGACCTGCCGGCTTATTCACCACGATGACGTCCTCGTCCTCATAGACCACATCCAGCGGAATGTCCTGCGCCGCCAGCGCCGTCTCCTCCGGTGCGTCCGGCAGGTCGATCTCCACCGTCTCGCCGCCGGTCAGACGGCAGCTTTTCGGGGCGGTCTTGCCGTTCACCGTCACCTGCCCCGCCGCGATCAGTGCCGATGCCCGTGAGCGGGTCAGGTCCGGCAGCGCACCGGCCAAAAAGGCGTCCAGCCGGATGGCTTCGTCACTGCTGACCGTCAGTTTCTCCCTCATGGTGCTGCTCCTTCTTTTTCTTCTTTCCGTCGTCGTGGATCCACATATAGTAGATGCCGCCCAGTATGCAGCCGATGACGACGAAGCAATCCGCCAGGTTGAAGATGGGGTAATCCATAAACACCAGATCGAACATATCCACCACATAGCCGCGGCAGATGCGGTCGATCATGTTGCCGATGCCGCCTCCCAGTACCAGCGCCGCGCCCGACAGTCCCATGGGGTGGCGGACTTTATACCGCACCACCAGCCACACCACCCACACCATCAGAATGGCGGTGAAGATGACGAGAAAGCTGATCTTTCCGGAAAGGCTGTTCCAGGCCGCGCCGGTGTTGTGGTAGTGGTTGAGCTGTATGAGCCCGGGCAGGAACGGCAGCGTCTGCCCCTCCTCCAGATGGGTCACGATCCACCATTTTAATAGCTGGTCGCCGCCGATGGCCGCCGCCAGCAGCAGGAAATACACCGTCATGTGTCATCCTCCCGAAAACTGAGTTTCCCTAATCATAGCCCATTTCAACGAAAAATGCAACTTTTATCATAGGGCGGCACTGCAAAATCAGAAAATCCCTTGCCTGTTGCGCCGGAGTTGTGGTATACTATCATATTGAGATATTAGGCATACTGCGGAAAGGAGACGGCCATGGCGCAGACGATACCGGAAAACAGCACATGGGCGTCCCTCATTCGCCGCGCAGCGGACGAAGGGCAGCTGAGCCATGCGGTGATCCTCACCGGCAGCGGCGATCTGCAAAGTGCCGCTCGCTATGTGGCCGCCGCCCACGTCTGTGAAAGCGACCATGGCCGCCCCTGTCTCACCTGCCGCCACTGCCGGAAGGTGATGGAGGACATCCACCCCGATGTGGTGACGGTGCAGGACACCGACCGCCGCGAGCTGACGGTGGAGGCAGTGCGGTCGCTGCGGCGGGACGTGTACATCCGCCCCAACGAGGCGGAGCGGAAGGTGTACATCATCGCCGACGGCCACCAGCTCAACGAGCGGGATCAGAACGTGCTGCTGAAGATCGTGGAGGAGGGCCCGCCCTA
>CAZTHY010000281.1:0-1580 GCA_964613205.1 uncultured Oscillospiraceae bacterium | reverse complement strand
CACGAATAGCGGCTTCCGCGATCGCTTCGCTGCCCTTCATAAGAGTCAAAGCCATTTTCTTTCTGCCTCCTTAGTCTTTCTCAATTCGGATCACCACATCGGGACAGGTACGGGCGCAGGACGTGCAGCCGATGCACGCGGCCATATCCGTGACCTCTGCGGGATGGTAGCCCTTTGCGTTGATGCGGGTCTTGGACAGCTCGATGATGTGCTTGGGACAGGCTCTCGCACACAGACCGCAGCCCTTGCAAAGATTTTCGTCGATGGTAATTCTTACCACTCTCTTTACACCTCTTTTCTAAATTCCTTTTCCTGCTGTGTCTATTTTCTACCCCCGGGAGAGGAGGGTAAACGGGGTGATACCGGACATCAATACATATCCTTGTGGGGATTTACGGTGTTCAGGCCGTGCTCGATGTAGGAATCCCAGTCACGGTGCATATACACGTCGATGGCGATGGGCTTGCCTACATACTTCATATCCGGCTGACGGGCAAGGAAAGCGTCGAGAAACTCCTTCTTGCCGGTGGTGTAGGCCACGGGGATGCCGGTGAGGTCGGAGACCTCCCGCAGCATCTCGTAGCCGTCCCATAGATCGTCGGGGCCGGTCATGGTGGCCAGGTTCGTATTGTTGATCATGCCGGTAATGGCAAGACGGGCGTGGGTCTGCATTCCCTCCTGCAAACGGAGGATCTTCTCCACCGTGCCCGCCAGCGGCCGCCGAATGTTCACCACATTCAGCACCTCCAGCGCGCCTTCCTCCAAATCGAGGAAGTCCTGATGGTAGCGACCCAGCGCCGTCGCGCCCACGTCGTCGCCGCCCACGTCGAAAATGACGGTATCCCAGTCGAGCACAAAGGCGGAGGACACCTCAGCAGGGAGGGAGAGCGTCTCGATACCGGAGCAGGCGAAGTTGGGAGACACCAGCCGTATCTCCTTTTGCTCCACCAGCTTGCCCCGCTCGGTGAGACGGAAGTAGGTGTTGACCATATCAAGGTCAAGCAGCTCCGTCCTGTCGCCCCTTGCGGCGGCCTGCATGGCAAAGTTCAGTGCCAGCTCACTTTTTCCACTGCCGTAGTTGCCGATCAGCACTTTAACGTTCTTCATAGGTGGCGCAGACTCCTTTGATACTTACTTCAGATTTTCGCGGATGGTGTCGCACAGCGCGGTGATGCCCTGTACGATCTTCTCCTCGGGCATGCAGCTGTAATTCAGACGCAGGGTGTTCTCGTGGCCGCCGTTGGGGAAGAAGGAACCACCGGGAACGAAGGCCACCTTCTTGGCGAGGCACTTCATCTGCAGCTCCTTGGCATCCATGTAGTCAGGCAGCACCACCCAGGCGAACAGACCGCCGTCGGGACGGGTGAAGGTGCAGGGGGCGGGGAGGTTCTTCTCCAGCGTATCCAGCATTACGGCGCGGCGCTTGCGGTAGCACTCGCGGATGGTGTTGACGTGGGCATCGAGATCGAACATATCGATCCACTTGGAGGTCTCCATCTGGCCGATGGTAGAGGCCTGCAGGGAAGCGGCCTGCTCCATGAAGTTGTACTTGGCCAGGATCTCATCCTCGGCGCAGACCC
>CAZTHY010000280.1:0-1584 GCA_964613205.1 uncultured Oscillospiraceae bacterium | reverse complement strand
CCTTCCGTCAACGCTTCGCGTTGCCACCTCCCCTTGTAAAACAAGGGGAGGCAAACGGGCGGACAGAGTCGTCCGCCCCTACGAACATAAACCGCCTTTTCCCGCAAAAAAAGAGCGCCGAAGCGCTCTTTTTTCAAAACAAACTCACCTGGCTGGTGTCGGCCATGCCGGCGAAGGCGCCTAAGGCGCGGAGCTGTTCGATGTGGGTCTTACTGAGCTTGTTGCAGACGGTGGCGAATTCCTCCACGGAGACGAAGGTCTTGCCCTGCCGCTTCTCCACCGTGTCCAGCGCCGCCGTCTCGCCCAGACCGCGGACGGTGACGAAGGGCGGCAGCAGGCCGTTGTCGGTGATCTTGAAGCGGGTGGCGTCGGAGTCATAGATGCTGATGATGTCGAAGTGGAAGCCCCGCAGATAGAACTCGTAGCACACCTCCAGCGTCACCAGCAGGTTCTGCTCCACGTCGGTGGCATCCTTGTTGTTCTCGATCTCGTGGATCTTCCGCTTCACCGCCTCCAAGCCGGCGCAGCAGTACTCCGCGTCAAACGCCTTGGCACGGATGGAGAAGAACGTGGCGTAGAACGCCAGCGGTTCATGCACCTTGAACCAGGCGATGCGGAAGGCCATCATAACGTAGGCCACGGCGTGGGCTTTCGGGAAGAGATAGCCGATCTTGGCCAGCGAGCCGATGTACCAGTCGGGCACGTTATGCTCCCGCATGGCCTCCTCCCAGCCCTCCTCGAAGCCCTTTTTCTTCACCTTGCCCTTACGCACCGCCTCCATGATCTTAAAGCTCATCTTCGGCTCCAAACCCATAGAGATGAGGTAGAGCATAATGTCGTCACGGCAGCCCACCGTCTCCAAAACGGAGGCGGTGCCACTGACGATAAGCTCACGGGCGTTGCCCAGCCACACGTCGGTGCCGTGGGAGAAGCCGGACAGACGCACCAGCGTGTTGAAATCCTTGGGCTGGGTGTCCATCAGCATACCACGGGTGAAGCGGGTGTTGAACTCGGGGATGGCCACGGCACCGGTGGGGCCTAAAATGGGGTCGTTTTCAAAGCCCAGCACCTTGGAGGACGTGAAAATGCTCATGGTATCGGGGTCATCCAGCGGGATGGCGCGGGCGTTGACACCGGTGAGATCCTCCAGCATCTTGATCATGGTGGGGTCATCGTGTCCCAGCATATCCAGCTTCAGGAGGTTGTCCTCCATGCAGTGGTATTCGAAGTGGGTGGTGACGGTCTCGCTGTTGGGATCGTCGGCGGGGTGCTGCACGGCGGTGAAATCCTCCACGTCCATGTCGTCCGGCACTACCACCAGTCCGCCCGGGTGCTGGCCGGTGGTGCGGCGCACGCCGACACAGCCCAGCGTCAGCCGGTCGATCTCCGCGTTGGGGACGGTCTCCCCCCGCTCGTCCAGATACTTCTTCACCATGCCGTAGGCCGTCTTTTCCGCCAGCGTACCGATGGTACCGGCGCGGAACACCTGCGTCTTGCCGAACATCTCGATGGCGTGCTGGTGGGCGCGCGCCTGATACTCACCGGAGAAGTTCAGGTCGATATCGGGCACCTTGTCGCCACCGT
>CAZTHY010000279.1:0-1584 GCA_964613205.1 uncultured Oscillospiraceae bacterium | reverse complement strand
CGGTGACACTGCGGGTATGAACCGCATGCTCTAGCCAACTGAGCTACGCCGCCATACTGTCCTCGACAGGCAGGAATTACTATACCACATCCCCACCCCATTTGTCAACAGCTTTTTCAAAAAAAGAGAGAAAATTTGGCGGGAGAGGGCGGGAAGTAACAGAAATCCAGTCACATCGCAGTTCTTGGCCTCGCAAGGAAGGGGGAGTGTGAGGGGGAACCTTTGCGGGTTTCCCTTGCGCGTTCCATCAAAAGCCGCGCGCCAAAAAAAGAAAGACACCCTTTCGGATATCTCTTTTTAACGCATACCGTTTTTGGAAGAAAGCAGATCAATGCGAAGCATTGCATATCATCAATTCCGCAGGAATTGTATATCATCAAAACTCCGTTTTGTATCTCATCATTGCGAAAGCGCATACAGCCTGCGGCTGATGATATACACCTTCGGTGATGATATACACGCTGGCGCGTGATGATATACCATTGCTTTCGCAATGGATAAAAAAATCCAAGTCCTTTCGGACTTGGATTTTTTGGTGCGCGGTACAGGACTCGAACCTGTGACCCCATGCACGTCAAGCATGTGCTCTACCAGCTGAGCTAACCGCGCGGACAACGGTATTATATTACCGCATCGAAACGGATTTGTCAACACTTTTCTTGCCATTCCCGCAGAAATTTGCTATACTGGTGAAAAATATCGGCAAGGAGATGTGAAAATGGAGAAAATCGCGCTGGTTACCGGCTCGTCCCGCGGCATTGGACGGGCTATCGCCCGCCGTCTGGCATCGGAGGGCTACGCCGTAGCCGTCAACTATCGGGTGCGGCAGGACTGCGCCGACGCGCTGGTGGCGGAGATCACCGCCGCAGGCGGCCGCGCCGTGGCCATACAGGCCGACGTGTCCCGCCGTCAGGAGGTGGCGGACATGGTGCATCGGGTGGAGGACACCTTCGGTGCCGTGTCGCTGCTGGTGAACAACGCCGGTATCGCGGGGCAGAGCCTCTTTCAGGAGGTCAGCGACGAGATGTGGCACCGCTACTTCGCCGTCAACGTGGACGGCGCGTACCACACCATTCAGGCGGTGCTGCCGCCTATGCTCCACGCCCACGAGGGCGCCATCGTCAACATCTCCTCCATGTGGGGACTGCGGGGTGCCAGCTGCGAGGTGACCTACTCCGCCACCAAGGGCGCGCTCATCGCCCTGACACGTTCGCTGGCCATGGAGCTGGCACCTACCCACATCCGCGTCAACTGCGTCGCCCCCGGCGTCATCCGCACCGATATGCTGGACGCGCTGCCGCCGGAGGTGCTGCCCCAGTTGGCGGAGGAGACGCCGCTGGGTCGGCTGGGCACGCCGGAGGACATCGCCGCCGCCGTGTCGTTTCTGGCCGGCGAACAGGCCGGTTTCATCACGGGACAGGTGTTGACCTGCGACGGCGGGTTCATCCTGTGATTGACAACGGGGCAACCTGTGGTAAAATACAGAAAGTGGCAAGATTTGACAAAAAGCGGAGATCCATATCTGATAGCTGCGGCACCGCCGCAGGGGAGGTTCCCATGAAAAAAGGTAATAATATCCATCTG
>CAZTHY010000278.1:0-1591 GCA_964613205.1 uncultured Oscillospiraceae bacterium | reverse complement strand
TGATCTTACCGGCACGCTTCATGCTGCTCATGTTGGCGATGGAACCGGCGATGGAGACGAACACCAGCGGCACCACCACGCAGAACATCATGTTGATGAACACGGTACCGAAGGGCTTCAGCACCGGTGCCACGTTGGGAGCCACCCAGCCGACGATCGCGCCGACCACCATGGCACCCAGCATGATGCCCAGGAACGTATAGTTCTTGGCAATAGCTTTTTTATCCATTAGTTAAACTCCTCCTAACGATTGTTGGCTTTTCAGCCTGTTTGCTTTTTCCTCTTGGTTGATTTTCTATGTAAAGCGGAATTGCTTACATACACTTAAAAGAGAGTTTCGTCGGTGACTTCACCTTTGCAGACGATGTTAGTGGGGCCAGTCAGGAACAGGTCGGTGACGTTGCCCTCTGCGTCCCGCTCCACGTCGATGGTGAGGCGGCCGCCGGTCATGTCCACCTGTACGTTGCGGCCGGAGACCTTGCCCAGCAGCGTCAGCACCGTCACCACGGAGCCGGTGCCGGTACCGCAGGCGTAGGTGAAGTCCTCCACGCCCCGCTCATAGGTGCGCTCGTAGACGTGATCCTCGCCCACGATCTCGTAGAAGTTCACGTTGGCGCCCTTGGGGAACGTCTCATAGTGCCGCAGCTTGCGGCCAAGGTCGAAGAGCTTCTGGGCGTCGTAGTCCTTCAAGTCCTTCATGGGCACCGCCGCATGGGGAATGCCGGGGTTGCCCAGCTCCACATAGGCGCAGTCGTAGTCCACGCCGTCCACCGTGGCGGTGTCGGTCAGGCGCATATTGCAGGGGTCGTTGAGCCGGACACGGTACTGCCGCTGATCGACGCGCCAGCCGGTGACGAGACCGGCAGTGGTCTCCACCCGCTGCACCTCACCGGCCAGACCGTTTTCGTAACCGTAGCGGCAGATACACCGTGCGCCGTTGCCGCACATCTCGCCCATGGAGCCGTCGGAGTTGAAAAACAGCATCTTGTAGTCGCCGCCGTAGGTGGGGTTCTCCACCACCATGAAGCCGTCGGCGCCGATGGACAGGTGCCGTTCGCACAGCGTCCGGACGATCTCCGGCCAGCGCTCTGCTTCCACAGCGCCGTCGCGGTTGTCCACCACGATAAAGTCGTTGCCTGCACCGTTCATCTTCCAGAATTTCATAGGCCATTCTCCTTTCGCGCTCACAGGGCATTCCGCCGAAACGGATTTGTGAAAGTTTTGTTAACACCATTGTAGTAGCCCCGTAAGAGTTTGTCAAATTTTTGTCATTATCCTGTTTTCGGGATTTGTTGTCCGGATTTTGGGACGGATGGAGGGCATTGTTGCCCCGCCACACAATAAACCGGAACGCCGTCGGTGATTTCGTAGGGCGGGGTGACCTCACCCCGCCGCCCCGTCGCAAAGCGGCGGGGGAAAAGCCTCCCCTTTTTAAAGGGGAGGTGGCATTTGCGAAGCAAATGACGGAAGGGATCATTGCACCGCACCGGAGGAATCCCCTCAGTCACCCTTCGGGTGACAGCTCCCCTTGTAAACAAGGGGAGCCTTTTCCGTTCTCCCCTCATGCGTTCTTCTACCGTGCGGCGGGGTG
>CAZTHY010000277.1:0-1638 GCA_964613205.1 uncultured Oscillospiraceae bacterium | reverse complement strand
CCCCTCAGTCACCCTTCGGGTGACAGCTCCCCTTACAAGTAAGGGGAGCCTTTTCGTTCTACCGCCGTCCTCTGCGGAGCGGTTCTCTCCCTCAGTCACGGCAAAGCCGTGCCAGCTCCCTCCCAGAGGGAGCCAAGAATTGAACAAAAAAAGAGACCCGCATGGGTCTCTTTTTTTATTACTTCAAGCGTTTGTCGCACTTTTTGGCCAGCCAGGTGCCGAGGGTTTGGAAGAGCTGCACCAGCAGGATGAGGATGACCACCGCCACCAGCATGATGAGGTACTTGTAGCGATAGTAGCCGTAGTCGATGGCGATCTTACCCAGACCGCCGCCGCCGATGATGCCGCTCATGGCGGAGTAGCCCAAAATGGTGGTCAGTGCGATGGTGACGTTCTGAATGAGGGAGGGGACGCTTTCCGGCAGCATCACCTTGCAGATGATCTGCATAGGGGTGGCGCCCATGCTCTGGGCGGCCTCGATGATGTTGCCGTCCACCTCGCGGAGACTGCCCTCCACCAGCCGCGCCACAAAGGGGAAGGCGGCGACCACCAGCGGAACGATGGTGGCGGTGGTACCTACGGCGGTGCCGATGAGCAGTCGGCTCAGGGGGAATACCATGATCATCAGAATGAGGAAGGGCACGGAGCGCAGCAGGTTGATGACCACGTTGATGACCTGCATCAGCCAGCCGGGCAGGGGCAGCACGCCGTTTTTCTCACCGGCTACCAGCAGTACGCCCAGCGGCAGACCCAGCACCAGCGCCAGCGCGGTGCTGACCACGGTGACGTAGAACGTCTCCCAGATGGCGAAAGGCAGAGAGGGGAGGATGTTCAGCAGGTCGGCCACCGACTGCTCGGAGAAGATATTATTATACATGGTTCTCGACCTCCTCTACCTGCACGTTGGCAACGTTGTGGATGAAAGCAAGCGCACGGTCAAAATGGGCGCTGGGGATGCCCAGCATCATGGAGCCGTACACCGTCTCGGAAAGGCGCTGGGTACTGGCGGAAATGACGTTGCAGAGGATGCCCTCCTCCGACGCCAGGCGGGCGATGAGGGGGATACTGGTGGTCTCGCTGTCCTTGAACACGAGACGAACCAGTTTTTCGCCCTCGGGGTCGTAGACCTGTGCGTCGGCGCCGCCGGGGAACACCAGCCGCCGGCCGGCCTCGGAGCGAGGGGCGGCGAACACGGTGCCCACCATGCCGGACTCGGCCACACAGCCGTCGTCCAGAATGGCCACATGGCTGCACACCTCTTTCACCACGCTCATCTGATGGGTGATGATGACCACGGTGATGTTCAGCTTCTTGTTGATGTCACGGATCAGCTCCAGAATCTGACGGGTGGTTTTGGGGTCAAGGGCACTGGTGGCCTCGTCGCACAGCAGGACTTTGGGCTGGGTGGCCAGTGCGCGGGCGATAGCCACACGCTGCTGCTGGCCGCCGGAGAGCTGGGCAGGGTAGGCGTTGGCCTTGTCGGGCAGACCTACCAGCTCCAGCAGCTCACGCGCCCGCTTTTCCGCGTCGGCGCGGCTGACACCGGAGATCTCCATAGGGAAGCAGACGTTCCGCAGACAGGTGCGCTGCATCAGCAGGTTGAACTGCTGGAAGATCATGGTGATGTCACGGCGGGCG
>CAZTHY010000276.1:0-1663 GCA_964613205.1 uncultured Oscillospiraceae bacterium | reverse complement strand
GCACGGCCTCCAGAGGACCGACAACCACGTTCCACTCAGGCAGCTTCTCCTGAATCTCGCCCTTCATAACGGCGACCTTGCCGGGGATAATCAGGGTGCGGTTCTTGATCTTGTTGGCGATGTCCAGCTCCTCGAAGGTCTTCTTGACGGAGGTGGAGGAGAACTTGCCGGCGGCCCAGGCGGTCAGGACGGACATACCGGAAGCGTCGGTGATGATCAGGTTCACGGGCTGGTTGCTCCGCTCCAGCTCGCCGGAGACCAGGAAGTAGGTCAGAGCGAAGTCCACGGTCAGAGCGCAGGGGCTGTTCTCGTCGGCACCGTTCAGGGGGTAGATCTTGGCTTCCACCTTCATGGGCTTCTGAGGATCGGTGAAGATGTTCTGACGCAGGCCGTACAGAGGCAGAGCCTGGGCGTAGGTCATGTTCTCCATAACCAGGATGGAGCCGTACTTCTCGGTGAACAGAGTGGCGTAGGCGGTCTGCAGGTGCATATCGCCGTGGGCCAGCTTGCCGATGCGGACGATGGAGGGGTAGCCGAAGGAACGGTCACCGTCCTTGATGGCGGTGCGGCGGACCAGAACGGCGTTCTTCAGGGTCTCCTTGGCAGTCTCACCGGTGACATCCAGGATCAGGTTCTTGTTGCCCTTGGCTTCCAGAGCCTTCACGGTGTCGTACAGAGCCTCGATGTTGCCGGCGCGAACGCCCAGAACAACACCGGCCTCGGTGGCAACAGCGCTCATGGCTTCCCAGTTGTCGGGGGTAGCGCCGTTGAGGATGGCGTTCTTGCCGGTGACGGCCAGAGCCGCCTTGGCGGTATCCACGTCGGTGACGTTGAGGATGATGCTCCGGCCGGTGGCCACAGCCTTCTCAACCAGGGCAACATACTTGCCCTCGCCGCCCTCGGCGCAGTTGACGGTGATGAACTCCACGTACATCCGCTCGCCGATACGCTCGTAGTCGACCTTAGCCATGCCGGCAAGCTTTGCGTCGACTTCGGCGTCGTCCATGCAGGTGCAGATGGCGACGGAGTACAGGTTCTTGTTGACCAGGGTCTTCTCGTGACGGAACAGCACGGTCTCGCCGCCCAGCTTGTGATCACCAACGGTGATGGTCTTCATGGCGGGAGCGGTGGCCTCATTCAGAGTGGCCTTTGCGTCCTCGGAGAAGTAGGGGCACTTATCGATAGAGATCGCGCCCTGAGCCACCTTCATGCAGAATGCCATACAGGTGGGGCTGCCGCACTCCTTACAGTTCTTCTTAGGAGACAGCTTAAAAATGTCAAGACCTTTCAAAGCCATAGTCTATATCCTCCTTCCGATTACATCAGTTCCGCGATGAACTTCTTGATGGTAGCGACAGCGGTGGGATGGCGCATGATAACGGCATCGGCACCACCGGTCAGATTGGCGGCAGCGGTGGAAACCTCCATGCCGATGGCGCGCTCTTCCCGGCTACCCCAGGCGGGCTCATCTTCTTCGGAAGCGGTGGACTCCTTCACACCCCAGGTGTCGGGGGAGACAGGAGCGATAATGGGCATCTGCAGGTCAGCATCGGACTGCTGCAGACCGGCCAGACGGATCCGGTCCAGGGTGGAGGCAACGTACTCGAAGCCGTAGCCCACAGCGGCGGTGCCGATGTTCATGACGATGCTTTCGGGAGCGATG
>CAZTHY010000275.1:0-1664 GCA_964613205.1 uncultured Oscillospiraceae bacterium | reverse complement strand
CGCGGGGCGGCAGGATGTTTTTCAGCTCCACGCGGTTGACCTTGATGCCCCAGGGGTCGGTGGCCTCGTCCAAAATGGAGCGCATTTTGGCGTTGATGGTGTCGCGGCTGGTGAGGGACTGATCCAGCTCCAGCTCGCCGATGATGTTACGCAGCGTGGTGGCGGTGAGGTTCTCGATGGCGCTCATGGGGTACTCCACGCCGTAGGTGTACAGCTTGGGGTCGGTGATCTGGAAGTAGATGACGGTGTCGATCTGCATGGTGACGTTGTCCTTGGTGATGACGGGCTGGGGATCGAAATCCGCCACCTGCTCCTTCAGGCTCACCTTCTTTACCACCCGCTCGATGAAGGGCAGCTTGAAGTGAAGTCCCACGCCCCACACGCTGTGGAACGCGCCCAGCCGCTCGATGACGTAGGCTTTGGACTGCTGGACGATCTGAATACAACTGACGACGACCACCAGCGCAAGGACGATCAACACGATGATGGCAATGGTTCCGGGAGACGGCATAATGATTTCCTCCTTGAAATATATAGTGTTTCGTTACTTCTTCCTGTGTTTGCGTATGAGATGGATGATGTGGGCGACGATACCCGCCGTGACGGCGGCCAGCCCCGCCAGAACGTATGGCATAGGCTTATTCCTCCCGCTCCACGATGAGCTTCACGCCTTCCATCCGCAGTACCCGCACCATCTCGTCCGGCAGCAGTACCGTACCGTCGGCGCTGCGGGCGGTCCAGGTCTTGCCGTCGATGTACACCGCGCCGGTAGGCACGTCGTTGTCCACCCGCTCGGTGACACGGGCGATGCCGCCCAGCACACGGTCGGCGTTGGTGGGCTTGATGTCCTTTTTCATCAGCTTGGACACCAGCGGCCTTGTGGCCACGAGAGCGGCGATGGACACCACGAAGAACAGCGCCAGTTGCAGCCACACCGCACCGCTGCACACGGCCACGATGAGACCGGCCACGCTGCCCAGCACGAACCAGATGGAGGTGAGTCCCGCCGTGGCGGCCTCCACCACACCGAATACGATGACGGCGGCGATCCAGATGGTCGTAGCCATATCCGAGCCTCCTCCTTTCAAAAACACGCCTAAAACGGCGGCCAGTGCGGCCACGCCTGCCAGTACACCGGCGGCCAGCCACTTGTTTTTCGGGGACAGGTTGGTCACAAACGCGCCGAAGTTCTCCTTCAGCGAGTGTTGGGGCGGTGCGGGCACATCGGTAGGGGAGACCGCCTGCTTCTCCGGCAGGGGGACTTCCTCCTCAAACAGCTCGCCGATGGGCACACCGTAGCGGTTGCAGATGTAGAGGATCTTCTCGATCTCCGGATAGCCGCGACCCGACTCCCATTTGCTTACCGCCTGTCGGGATACGCACAATTCCTCGGCGAATTGCTCCTGTGTCAGATCGTTGGCGCGGCGCACCGCCGCAAGCCGCTCACCAAATGCCATAGCTGCCTCCTTGTCTTTGCTGTGATTATACCGCGAAATGCGGCGGAAAGTCTATCATCTTCAGGTTGCGATGGGAAAAATTTTCGCCCTGTCAGGCGCAACTTCAAGTTTACATCCCTATTTTACCACACATCCACCCCCAACGCCATAGTAATTTGCGCCTTGCACAAGGGCAAAAGGTGCGGTATACTATGGGTGAGTGTTTTT
>CAZTHY010000274.1:0-1671 GCA_964613205.1 uncultured Oscillospiraceae bacterium | reverse complement strand
TCCATCCTGATCATGAACTGCACCACCTGGCTGCTGGATAAGTACATCCGTCCCACCATCTACGGTGCTGCGAAGAAAGAAAAGAAGGAGGCGGCGAAATAATGAAGATCTCCGGTAAGTTTATTCTCAAGGTCGCCGGTACTCTGACGATCATCTCCCTCGTTGTCGCTGCCCTGCTGGGTCTGGTGGACAACGTGACCCGCGACAAGATCAACGCTATCGATGCCGAAAACACCAAGATCGCCATGAGCGCCGTTGCCCCCGAGGGCAGCGAGTTCGGCGACAAGCTGGACATCACCGACGAGCTCATTGCCGCTGCTTCTACGCAGGGCGGCAAGCTGATGGAGCTGTATCCCGTCACCAACGGCGGCGCTGAGGCCGGCTATGTGATGAAGATCTCCGCATCCGGCTCTCAGGGCAGCATCGTCATGATGGTCGGTGTGGACGCGGACAAGGCCATCACCGGTATCTCCGTGGTCAGCCACGCTGAGACCTCCGGCATCGGCACCAAGGTGGTGGGCAACGAGCTCAACGCCGCCGGTGTGCCCGTGCTGGATCAGTTCATCGGTCTGACCGGTTCCGGCTCTCTGGTGGTGGGCAAGAACATCACCGCCATCTCCGGTGCCACCGTCTCCACCAAGGGTATCAACATGGGCGCCAACGCCGCTCTGGCGGTGGCCGAAGTGCTGGGCTAAGAAAGGAGGAGCTGCAATATGAATTTCGGTAAACAACTGAAAGAGGGTCTTATCACCCAAAACCCTGTGCTGGTGCAGGTGCTGGGTATGTGCTCCACCATGGCCATCACCACGTCGTTCTTCAACGGCCTGGGTATGGGCGTGTCCGTGCTCATCATCCTGACGCTGTCCAACATCTTCATTTCCCTGCTGCGTAAGATCATCCCCAATGAAGTGCGTATCGCCTGCTACATCGTGGTTATCGCCGGCTTCGTGACCTGCGTTGACCTGCTGCTGAAGGCGTTCGTGCCCGCCCTGTCTAACTCTCTGGGCGTGTTCATCCCCCTGATCGTCGTGAACTGCATCATTCTCGGCCGTGCCGAGGGCTTTGCGTCCAAGAACGGCATCGGCGCCTCCACCGTGGACGGCATCTGCCAGGGTATCGGCTATACGCTGGTGCTGGTGGTCATGTGCGTGTTCCGTGAGTTCTTCGGCTCTGGTAAGTTTGGCGGCGGTCTGCTGGGCGGCGGCGGTCTCGGTACCGCTCCCGGCATCGTCATCTTCCCTGAGGAATATGGTGTCAGCGTTCTGACGCTGCCCGTGGGCGGCTTCCTGACGCTGGGCGCACTCATCGCCGTGATGCAGTGGGCGCTGGCCAAGAGTGAAAAGAAAAAGGAGGCCAAGTAAGCTATGAGTGTTACTTCTTTGCTCGCCATCTCTCTTGGCGCTATTCTGACGAATAACTTCATCTTCGCCCAGTTCCTGGGTATCTGCCCCTTCCTGGGCGTGTCCAAGAAGATCGACACCGCTGTCGGTATGGGCGCCGCCGTGACCTTCGTTATGGGTCTGGCCTCCGCCGTCTGCTACGGCGTCAACAAGATCCTTGTCGCTTTCGACCTAGGCTTTATGCAGACCGTGGCGTTCATTCTGGTCATCGCCGCGCTGGTGCAGTTCGTGGAAATGTTCCTGAAGAAGAACATCCCCACCCTGTACACCG
>CAZTHY010000273.1:0-1676 GCA_964613205.1 uncultured Oscillospiraceae bacterium | reverse complement strand
GCTGCTGCATAGTATGCTGCGGGAGTTCGGCGTGGATCTGCTGGCGGGATAGGTTCACGCCCGCGATAGACGGATGTAGGGGTCGATGCCCACATCGACCCGTTGCACCGCACCACGGAGACACAGAGGATAACGACACGCACCAATCCTGTCATTCCGAGCCAGTGACCGATGTCACTGGCGTGGGAATCCGTATCCCCTCGCACCTCACCAAAGGAGAACGGATTGCCGCACCAGTCTGTGGACTGGTTCGCAATGACATTTATTTCCGCCTATCGGCGCAAATAAATGTGGGCGGCTACCGCCGCACGGCGGGATGAGGTCATCCCGCCCTACGCCCCGATTACCGCACCCTTTTCCTCTCACCGTCATTTTTCATTTGCGGCGGTGCCTGCTTGCGGGTCGATGTGGGCATCGACCCCTACGAGCGGTTCACCGTTCCCTCTGCGGAGCGGTCTCTCCCTCAGTCGGCTTCGCCGACAGCTCAGCTCCGCTTCGCTCCCGCACGCCCCAGTGTGCGCACTGGGGTGCCTCACAGAGGGAGCCGAGAGGCCTGTACTTCTCTTTTCGCGCTCTGACAAAGGGAGCCGAGAATATACTTTTCCCCACGAACTTACCCCAATCGAGGACGATATGAAACGATTTTTTACGAAAACGGGAATATGGCTTTTGGCGGCGGCGGCGTTGATCGCGGTGGCGCTGTGTGTGATGTCGGCGCTGTCCTCGGGGACGGGGCTGCTGCACAACGCGCTGGGCGTTATCGCCTCGCCTTTCCGCACCGCCGGCAGCGCCGTGGCCACATGGGTAGGCGGCATCGGCGACCGGTTTGACAGCGTGGAACGGCTGCAAACCGAGAACGATGAGCTGCGGCAGGAGATCGCCCGACTGGAGGACGAGCTGCGCCGCGCCCAGAGTGCCGCCGAGGAAAACGAGGACTTGCGCGCCCTGCTGGGTCTGCGCCAGCAGCGCACCGACCTGCAATTCGAGGCGGCGCAGGTCACCCAGCGTGACGTGTCCAACTGGGCCAGCACGGTGGTGCTGAACCGTGGAAGCCGCCACGGCGTGGCCATCGGCGACTGCGCCGTGGACAGCGACGGCGCACTGGCCGGCGTCATCACCGAGGTGGGCTTGAACTGGTGCCGCATGGCCACCATCGTGGACACCGATGCCCAATTCGGCGCGCTGCTGTTCCGCACGGCGGAACCGGCGGTGGCCAGCGGCGAACTGTCGCTGATGAGCGAGGGCAAGCTGCGGCTGCAATACATGGCCGCCGATGCCAGTCTCATCAAGGGCGATCTGGTGGTGACATCGGGGCTGGGGGGCTATTACCCCTCCGGTCTGACCATCGGCACGGTGGAGGAAGTCCGCACCGACGAAGGCGGCGCGGAGCGCTACGCCGTCCTCACCCCTCAATGCGACGTATCCCACCTGCACGAGGTGTTCATCATCACGGAGTTTGACGTGGTGGAGTGAGATGCGGCGGAATGTGCCCCTATTTTTCCCTTGCCTTCCCCTGTGGGGAAGGTGGCATTTGCGCAGCAAATGACGAAAGGGGAGAACCGGACTTAGGAACGCTCCTACCGATAGTCTCTGCGGAGCGGTCTCTCCCTCAGTCGGCGCCTTGCGCCGACAGCTCAGCTCCGCTTCGCTCCCGCACGCCCCAGTGTGCGCACTGG
>CAZTHY010000272.1:0-1686 GCA_964613205.1 uncultured Oscillospiraceae bacterium | reverse complement strand
CCTTGTAGTATTTCAGATTCAGCTCATACATCTGGTCAAACATGGCCACGTCCTTCAACAGGGCGATCTGATGCTGTTCCAGATTTCGGCGATCTTGTCCACGTTGGCTTCCACCTTGCTGTACTGCGCCTTCATGGTCTCGAGACGGTTGCCGGCCTTCTTGAAAATGCCGAACAGCCCCTTCTTCTCCTCTTCCTCGCCGAAGCCCTTCAGCTCCACCACAAGGCGGCTCAAGTCCTCGCCGATCTCGCCCATGTCCTTGTTGCGGACGTTGCTCAGCGCGTTTTCGGAGAAGGACGCCACGCTCTTTTGGGCGGCAGCGCCGTATTGCAGCACCTGATTGGTGTCGCGGACGTCGATCTTGCGGGAGAATTCCTCCACGGCCTTCTTCTCCTCGTCGGTGAGCAGACTGTCGTCCAGCACCACCGGCTCCACCTGCTTCTCCGGTTCGGGAGCGGCGGGGGTGGGCGCGGTAGGCTCCAGCGTCAGGGTGGGGACGGCGGCGGCAGCGGCAGTGGCACCGTTGGGATCCAGCGTCAGTTCGGGCATCATATTGTCAGTCATGGTGGTGTTTCCTTTCTTCTTTTTATATAGTCAGTGGTTTAGAGTTCCAGTGTGATACCGCCCTCTTCCTGCGGCGGCTGGGTCTGTGCTTCAGGCTGGGCGGCCGCATGGAGCGCATCCTCCGTCAAGCCCTCCCGTGCCATCATGTTCTCCAGCACGGTGATGTCGGTGGAGATGTCCATGGCCTTGTCGCCGAACAGACCGTCCAGCTGCTTTTCAAAGGCCTGCACGATGGTGGACAGCATCCCCTCCACCTTCTCCATGGTGCCGGTGATGTTCTCGCCCTCCACGCCCTGCCGGCTCAGCTCCTCGTAGGTGCGCAGCAGCTTGATGGTGGTGGGCAGGTAGTAGTTCATGAACTTGCGTATCTGCGGCAGCTTGTTGGGGTTCTGCTTCACATAGTCGAAGATGCGGCGGCTGACCTCCTCCAAACGGTCGATTTTGGCGGAGACGGCAGCGTCCTGAATGCTGTCGTTCAGTGCCCGCATGGTTTTCACCGCGCCGTCACCCTCGGCGATCATCTTGTCCAGCTCCTCGTTGCCGGTGGTCTCCGGCTCCTCCGGTATCTCCACCGTCTCCGTCACGTTGGGACACAGCAGTCGGGCGATGAGCGCCACCACGGCGGACACCACCGCCGCCAGCAGGTAATGCCCCACATGGTACAGCGGGAACAGCAGCGCGTACAGCAGCCACACCGCCGCCGCTGCGTAGATGGGCGCGGCGGACTTGTGGACGATGGTTTGTGTTTTCACGTTGACGCCTCCTGTCTCAGGCAGATTTTGTTTCGTGACCCTTATTATAATATATCCGCCGCCATGGGTCAAGAATTTAGGCGCAAAAAAGAGACGGCTTGCGCCGTCTCTTTTTTGCACTTGGTTTAGTTGTACAGGTAGCCGTACTTGTCGCGGAGGGTGACGATCAGCGTCTCCAGCTCGGCAGGCAGGTCGTTCTGTCCGCTCAGGTCATAGTCCTTGGGCTCACCGAAGGTGCGGACGCGCACCTTGTCGCCGCCCAGGAACAGGACACCGGCGTTGTGGGAGTCCACCATGTCCTCCGCCGTCTGGAAGAGGGTGAACTTGTCGTGGCAGGGCTCGGAGGCGTAGGGGCAGAACTGGGTGCAGT
>CAZTHY010000271.1:0-1688 GCA_964613205.1 uncultured Oscillospiraceae bacterium | reverse complement strand
GGTGCGGTAAGGGGAGAACGGATTGCCGCACCAGTCTGCGGACTGGTTCGCAATGACATTTATTTCCGCCTTCCGGCGTAAATAAATTCGGGCGGCTATCGCCGCACGGCGGGGTGAGGTCACCCCGCCCTACGTCCCGAACACCGACAGACCCCGCAAAACCACATCTCTTGCCTTCCCCTGTGGGGAAGGTGGATCGCCGCGAAGCGGCGAGACGAAAGGGGAGAGCCGGATTTAGGAAAGGTTTCGGGGGTAGATTCAGCGGAGCGGTTCTCTCCCTCAGTCACGGCTTCGCCGTGACAGCTCCCTCACAGAGGGAGCCGAGAGAAGCATGAACGCCACCCTTCCTCCCACACAACCAAAAAAGCGGCAAGGCCACGCCTTGCCGCTTTTCTTTTACCTTACTTCACGCAGATGGTCTCGATCTCCACCAACGCGCCCTTGGGAAGGGCGGCTACCTCGACGGCGGAGCGGGCGGGGTACTGCCCCTCGGTGAAGAACTCGGCGTACACCGCGTTCATGGCGGCGAAATCGCTCATGTTCTTGAGGAACACGGTGGTCTTGACCACGTTGTCCATGGTGAGACCGGCGGCGGTCAGAATGGCCTTCACGTTGGTGAGGGACTGGCGGGTCTGCTCCACGATACCGCCGGCGACAAACTCACCGGTAGCGGGGTCGATGGGCACCTGACCGGAGGTGACAAGGAACGTGCCGCAGTCGATGGCCTGAGAATAGGGGCCGATGGCGGCGGGGGCGTTGGTGGTGGCGATGATGTTCTTCATGATAAGGTTCCTCCTGTTGCAATTTGCGCCTGCGGCGTTGTTTCTGCCTCATTTATACCACGTTTTCGGGCAAATGGCAACCTTTCCGGCGAGAGTTTTTCCGCTATCGCTTTTGTTGATAATGATTTTTGGCCTGTTTTGCCGATTTTCCTGTCGGATTTTTAGCTAATTTCACCATGATTTCCGCCCCTCTCCCCTGTTTCCTGCGGGGAAACGACATCGAAACGGGCAGATTTTTAGCGCCGCCGTCCTGTTCGTTATCGCTTTTTTCGATAGCCAGTCACAACATTTCGGCGCTACCACTTGGAGGTGTCATTGTGATACATTTAACGATAGGGAAAGAGAGGGCGTTTTCCGCCCATAAAAATGAGAAAACAGGAGGATTTACCATGCTGAACGAAAACTGCGGCTTCGGTACGAAAGCCATCCACGCCGGAAACGTGAAGGACACCCAGTACGGCGCGCTGACCACTCCCATCTTCCAGACCTCCACCTTCGTCTTTGATAGCTGCGAGCAGGGCGGTCGCCGCTTTGCCGGTGAAGAGGGCGGCTACATCTACACCCGCCTTGGCAACCCCACCACCTCCGTGCTGGAGAGCAAGATCGCCGCGCTGGAAAACGGCGAGGCCTGCGTAGCCGCCGCTTCCGGCATGGGCGCTATCTCCTCCGCCCTGTGGACGGTGGCCGGTGCCGGTAAGCACATTGTGGCCGACGGCACGCTGTACGGCTGCACCTTCGCGCTGCTGAGCCACGGCATGACCCGCTACGGCGTGGAAGTCAGCTTCGTGGACACCGCCGATCTGGACGCCGTCCGCGCCGCGCTGAAGCCCAACACCTGCGCCGTCTATCTGGAGACTCCCGCCAACCCCAACCTGAAGATCGCCGACATCGCCGCCGTGGCGAAGC
>CAZTHY010000270.1:0-1692 GCA_964613205.1 uncultured Oscillospiraceae bacterium | reverse complement strand
CCTCACTTCCCCACCCACCGTCTCACCTGCTGCCACAGTTCTACGGCGCGGAAGCGGAGGGTGTAGCCCTCCTGCTCGGTGATGAGCTTCACCTCGTCCTGCGCCAGCCCTGCGTCGATGGCCGCGCCCTCTAAATCCGTACAGGCAGCGGTACACAGCGGCGGGTAGACGACGCACCACCAGTTACGCCCTGCCCCCTCACCGATGATGACCCGCAGTGCGGGGTAACGCCCCGCCGGAAGGGTGAAGCCGTCGTACTCTTTCAGCGGGAACTCCGCCGTGGTCAGCGTCGCCTGCACCGGATACCGGCCGTCACAGACACGCGCCGCCGTCCGCCGCAGCTCCGGCAGCGACGCTTCCAGCCGCCGCCATGCGTCCTCTCTGTCCTCGGACTGTTCCAGCAGCGCCGTCGCTTGCGCCACCACCGCGTCCCGCACCTGCAGCTTCAGCGCCTGATCGGCCTCGCTGTCGGAATTGGCGATGACGTGGAGCCGGATGAGCTTGCGGCTCAGCGTCTCCTGACGGTCGGCGGAGGACGCGCCCCACAGCAGCGTCACCGCCAGTGCCAGCAGCAGCGCCACCTCGAAATGGCGGAATCTCCTATTATAATATGTACCCATGAAAAAACACCGTCCCTGTAAATTTGTTACAGTGTGGACGGTGTTCTTCGATTTTATACCGGTCGTGTCAAAAAAGTCTGCGGCCACGTCTTTTTCAGCGTCTCCGCCGCCGTCTGTGCGGTGTCCTGCCGGTCGAACAGGCCGAACACGGCGCTGCCGCTGCCGGACAGCAGTGCGCCCAGCGCACCCGCCGCCGTCAGTGCCGTTTGGATTGCTCCCACAGTGCTGCCCTCCGGCAGCGCGTCCTCAAAGCTGTTGTACAGCGCCGCGCCGATGGCGCACACATCGTCTGCGGCCAGCGCCGGTGTCAGATCGGCGGGCGGCGGTGTGGGGCGGTCGATCTCATCCAATCGCCGGTACATGGCCGCCGTGGAGTAGCTCTCCTCCGGCTTGACGATGACCAGCCAGCCACTTTTCATGGTGGGCAGCGGCGACAGCCGTTCCCCTCTGCCCGTTGCCAGTGCCGTACCGCCGCGGATGAAGAAAGGCACGTCGCTGCCCAGCGCGGCACCGATGGTCTCCAGCTCTTCGTCGGTGAGATGGGGAGCGAACAGCGTCCGCATTGCCCGCAGCACCGCCGCCGCATCGCTGCTGCCTCCGCCCAATCCCGCCTGAGTGGGGATGCGCTTTTCCAGCGTGACGGTGACCGGCTCCACCGGTTCGCCCAGCGCAGCGCCGAAAGCTGCCGCCGCCCGCATGCACAGGTTGTCCTCCGGCTTCTCCGTTACCGGCAGATCGCAATTCAGGCGATTCTCCCCGCCGCCGCGCTCCACCGTCACCGTGTCGCACAGGCTGACGGTCTGCATGACGGAGGTGACGTCATGGTAGCCGTCCGCCCGTCTGTGCCCGACGTACAGCGTCAGGTTCACCTTGGCACAGGCCAACTCTGTCACTTTTGTCTCCATAGCTGCCTCCTTTAACAAAAAAGCGCCTTGCGGCGCTTTTTTGCGTTGTCGTTTCGTTACTTGACGATCTTGCGGGCCTCGATGTAGTACCGCTTGTCCTGGGCGTGACCCATGGAGAAGGTCTTGCGGGGCAGAACGCCGTCGGCCATAACGGTCTTGAAGAGCTG
>CAZTHY010000269.1:0-1711 GCA_964613205.1 uncultured Oscillospiraceae bacterium | reverse complement strand
GGTGGCTCATCTCCATGACGCACATACCGCTGCCGCGGTAGTTGAGCATCTCGTCACGGATCTCCTCCAGAACGGGCTCCGGCATCATGGCGGGACCGGCGGAGAAGTTAAAAGTACGACCGTATTTCATGTTGGTTGTCCTCCTTGTTGTTCATCATAATCGTCATTTTGTCCGCAGTGACAATTTGTACCTATAGTATACGGCAAAGCGCGGTCATAATCAA
The DNA here is from genome assembly GCA_964613205.1 of uncultured Oscillospiraceae bacterium. Classification (GTDB taxonomy): domain Bacteria; phylum Bacillota; class Clostridia; order Oscillospirales; family Oscillospiraceae; genus Vescimonas. The sequence continues at coordinate 1,487 of CAZTHY010000269.1, read as the reverse complement.
CAGCAAAAATGAAAAAAAGTCAGAGAAACTCAAAAATATTTAGTGTGCCCCACCGTTTGACATACTCCTATGGAGGTGCTACAATGCAAAGAGTTTGTAAAGAGACGGGGTGCGGCAGCTTGGAAAAGATAAAAGCGCGTATCGCCCACATGGGGCTCTATGTGGCGGCGCTGGTGAAATGGATGGCGGTGGGTGCGCTTATCGGCGGTATCGGCGGCTTCGTAGGGGCGGCGTTCCACCTGGGCGTGGACTACGCCACCCAGCTGCGGCTGCTCCACCCGTGGGTGCTGTACCTGCTGCCGGTGTGCGGTCTTTTCATCGTGGGGCTGTACCGGCTCTGTAAGTTAGAGGGGGCGGGCACCAACGCCGTCATCGAGTCGGTACACTTCGGCAAGACCGTCCCCACGCTGCTGGTGCCGCTGATCTTCATCAGCACGGTGCTGACCCACCTGTGCGGCGGCAGTGCCGGCCGTGAGGGTGCGGCGCTGCAAATCGGCGGCGGTATCGGCTACCGCACCGGCACGCTGCTGCGCCTTGGCGAGAAGGAGCTGCCGCTGGCCACGCTGTGCGGCATGAGCGGCGTGTTCGCCGCCCTGTTCGGTACGCCCCTGACCGCCACCATCTTCGCGCTGGAGGTCATCAGCGTAGGCGTGCTGTACTATGCGGGGCTGCTGCCCTGCATCACCGCCGCGCTGACGGCCTACTGGATCGCTGCCCTCATGGGCGTCTCCCCCACCCGCTTCGCCGTGGCCATGCCGGAGCTGGAGCTTACCACGCTGGGGCTGACGGTGGTGCTGGCGGTGGGCTGCGCCGTGGTGAGCATCCTGTTCTGCCGCGGGCTCCACTGGGTGGAGCATCTGGCGGCGCGGTGGCTGAAAAACCCCTTCCTCCGTGCGGCGGTAGGCGGCTGCGTCATCATCGGTGCCACGCTGGCACTGGGGACGACGGCCTACAACGGCGCCGGTATGGACATCATCCGCAAGGCACTGGCGGGACAGGCGGCGGACTGGGCGTGGCTTTTGAAGCTGGCCTTCACCGCCGTCACCATCGGCTGCGGCTTCAAGGGCGGCGAGGTGGTGCCCTCCTTCTTCGTAGGCGCCACCTTCGGCTGTGTGGCCGGTTCGCTGCTGGGACTGCCCGGCGGCTTCGCCGCCGCCGTAGGGCTGGTGGCGGTGTTCTGCGGCGCGGTGAACTGCCCCGTGGCCTCGGTGATCCTCAGCGTGGAGCTGTTCGGTGCCAAGGGTATCGTCTACTTCGCCGTAGCCAGCGCCGTCAGCTACCTCCTGTCCGGTTACAGCGGCCTGTACAGCAGCCAGACCATCCTCTATTCCAAACTCCGCGCGGAATTCATCAACGTCCACGCGAAGGATTGATGGGGAGAAAAAACTTCTCGGCTCCCTCTGTTAGAGCGGGAAAAGAAAAGCACAGACCTCTCGGCTCCCTCTGTGAGGGAGCTGGCAGCGCAAAGCGCTGACTGAGGGAGAGAC
>CAZTHY010000268.1:0-1738 GCA_964613205.1 uncultured Oscillospiraceae bacterium | reverse complement strand
CTGACCATCGAGATGTGCCACCGTATCTCCCGCCAGTTCAAGGGCAAGATGCGTATCTCCTTCGCCGGCGGCGCGGAGTATTTCAACTGCGACAAGCTGTTTGATGCCGGTATCTGGCCCATCACCGTGGCCACCACCATCCTCAAGCCCGGCGGCTACAACCGTCTGCTGCAAATGGTGGAGAAGGTGGAGCCCATGACCTACAAGCCCTTCTCCGGCACCGATACCCAGGCCATCTGCGAGCTGGCCGCCGCCAGCCACACCGATGTCCACCACGTCAAGCCCATCAAGCCCCTGCCCTCCCGCAAGAGCGAGAAGAACGTCCCCTGGACGGATTGCTTCACCGCACCCTGCAAGGGCGGCTGTCCCATCGCGCAGGACATTCCCGAGTACATGGAGCTGGTGAATAAGGGTCTCTACGGCCCCGCGCTGAAGCTCATCACCGAGAAGAACCCCCTGCCCTTCATCACCGGCACCATCTGCGCCCACCGCTGCCAGACCAAGTGCAGCCGCAACTTCTACGACGAGTCCGTCCACATCCGCGACGCCAAGCTGGTGGCGGCAGAGCGTGGTTACAGCGCACTGATGGCCTCCGTCAAGCGTCCCGCCCGTGTGGAGGGCAAGAAGGCCGCCATCATCGGCGGCGGCCCCACCGGTATCGCTGCCGCCTACTTCCTGGGCCGCGCCGGTATCGAGACCACCATCTTCGAGCGTGAAAGCTGTCTGGGCGGCGTGCCCCGCCACGTCATCCCCTCCTTCCGTATCGCCAACGAGACCATCGAGAAGGACATCGCCCTCATGGAGAAGTACGGCGTGGAGGTCAAGTGCGGCGCTCCCGCCCCCTCCGTGGACGAGCTGAAGAAGATGGGCTACACCCACATCCTGCTGGCCGTCGGCGCATGGAAGGCGGGTAAGCTGGACATCGCCGGCGACGTGGCCGGTGCCATCCAGTGGATGAAGGGCGTCAAGGCCGGCAACATCGCCGTGGCCGGCAATATCGCCGTCATCGGCGGCGGCAACACCGCCATGGACGCGGCGCGCCTTGCCAAGCGCAGCGGCGCCAAGAACGTGACGCTGGTGTACCGCCGTACCCGCAAGTATATGCCCGCCGACGAGCATGAACTGGCGCTGGCGCTGGCCGACGGCGTGACCTTCGCCGAGCTGGCCGCCCCCGTGAAGCAGGCCGACGGTGTGCTGACCTGCGAGAAGATGGTGCTGGGCGAGGCCGACGCTTCCGGCCGCCGCAGCCCTGTCGGCAGCGGTGAGTTCTTCGACATCCCCTGCGACCTCGTCATCTCCGCCGTAGGTGAGCAGGTGGACGACGCGCTCATGGCCGCCAACGGCATTGAGCTGGACAAGAAGGGTCGTCCCGCGTTCCAGACCAACGTGGAGGGCGTCTACGCCGCCGGCGACGCCAAGCGCGGCCCCGCCACCGTGGTGGAGGGTATCGCTGACGCTGCCGCCTTCGCGGAAGCAGTCATCGGCAAGCCCTATACCTACGACATCCCCGAGCAGGCCTACGTCACCAAGGCCGACGCTGCCGCCAAGAAGGGCACGCTGAAAATGGCCACCTATCCCTGCCGCGAGGGTGAGCGCTGCCTGCAATGCGCCACCGTCTGCGAAAACTGCGTGGATTCCTGCCCCAACCGTGCCAACGTAGCCATCCGCATGGCCGACGGCAGCCATCAGATCGTCCACGTGGACAAGATGTGCAACGAGTGCGGCAACTGCACCCAGT
>CAZTHY010000267.1:0-1745 GCA_964613205.1 uncultured Oscillospiraceae bacterium | reverse complement strand
TCCGACGGGCTGGAGGGCTGCGAACACGCGGTATTTGAGATCCTGTCCAACGCCATCGACGAGGCGAGAGGCGGCTACGGCAAGCGCATCACCGTCACCCGCTTTGCCGACCACTCGGTGGAGGTGGAGGACATGGGGCGGGGCTGCCCCGTGGACTGGAACGAAAAAGAGGGGCGGTACAACTGGGAGCTGGTGTTCTGTGAGCTGTACGCCGGCGGCAAGTACGACAACGAAAACAGCGAGAACTATGAGTTCTCCCTCGGTCTTAACGGCCTTGGCTCCTGCGCCACCCAGTACGCCTCCCGCTATATGGACGTTACCGTCTACCGCGAGGGGAAGGAGTACCGGCTCCACTTCGAGCGGGGCGAGATCGTGGGCAAGCTGGACAGCAGCGACCTGACCACCAACAAAAAGCGCACCGGCACCACCATCCGCTGGCTGCCCGATCTGGACGTGTTCACCGACATTGCCGTGCCGGTGGAGTACTACCGCGACGTCATGCGCCGTCAGGCGGTGGTCAACGCCGGTGTCACCTTCGTGCTGAAAAACGAGGTGTCCGCCGGTAAGTTCGACACGGAGGAATTCCTCTACGAAAACGGCATCGAGGACTACATACGGGAGCTGACGGGGGAGGACGCGCTGACGGAGCCGGTGTGCTGGTCGGCGGAGCGCCGCGGCCGCGACCGTGACGACAAGCCGGAGTACAAGGTGAAGCTCAGCGCGGCGCTGTGCTTTTCCAACCGTGTGGCGCTGTGCGAGCACTACCACAATTCCAGCTTTTTGGAGCACGGCGGCAGCCCCGAAAAGGCTACCCGTTCCGCGCTGGTCAGCGCCATCGACAAGTACCTGCGGGAGAACAGCAAGTACGCCAAGGGCGAGGCCAAGATCACCTTTCCCGACGTGCAGGACTGCCTGGTGCTGGTGAGCAACAACTTCTCCACTCAGACCAGCTACGAAAATCAGACGAAGAAGGCCATCACCAACAAGTTCGTGCAGGAGGCCATGACGGAGTTCCTGCGGAGCCGGCTGGAAATCTACTTCATCGAGAATCGGGAGGCGGCGGAGAAAATCGCCGCGCAGGTGCTGATCAACAAGCGCAGCCGTGAGACGGCGGAGCGCACCCGCATCAATCAGAAAAAGAAGCTGACGGAGAAGATCGACATCGCCAACCGCGTGCAGAAGTTTGTGGACTGCCGCACCAAGGACGTCAGCCGCCGCGAAATTTACATCGTGGAGGGCGACTCCGCGCTGGGCGCCTGCAAGCAGTCGAGAGACGCGGAGTTCCAGGGTCTGATGCCTGTCCGCGGCAAGATACTCAACTGCCTGAAGGCCGACTATCCCCGCATCTTCAAAAGCGACGTCATCACCGATCTGATGAAGGTGCTGGGCTGCGGCGTGGAGGTCAGCTCCAAGGCGGTGAAGGACTTAAACCAGTTCGATCTGAACAATCTCCGCTGGAACAAGGTGGTCATCTGCACCGATGGCGACGTGGACGGCTTTCAGATCAGAACGCTGATATTGACCATGCTGTACCGCCTGTGCCCCACCCTCATCAAGGAGGGCTACGTCTACATCGCGGAAACGCCCCTCTTTGAGATCACCTACAAGGAGAAGTCCACGGAAAAGACGTGGTTTGCCTACTCCGATCGGGAGAAGAGCGACATCCTCAAGCAATTAGAGGGCAAAAAGGTGAAGGTAGACCGCTCCAAGGGTCTTGGCGAGAACGACCCGGAGATGATGTGGCT
>CAZTHY010000266.1:0-1757 GCA_964613205.1 uncultured Oscillospiraceae bacterium | reverse complement strand
GGGAATGAGACCGACATGGCGGTCAAATTTTCATAGGAGGTTACGGTATGTGTAACAACAATTCCTGCTTCGGCGGCGGCAGCTGCTGCTGGATCATCATCGCCATCATTCTTCTGTTCCTGTTCTGCGGCAACGGCAGCTCCTGCGGCTGCGGCTGCAACAACAGCAGCAACTGCGGCTGCGGCTGCTGACGGTTCGACGGCATGACCTGTTCCCCCGCCACGGCGGGGGAACTTTTTTTGGAGTGACTATGGACATTACCACGCTGAAAAACCACTATACCGGCCACGTTCCCGCGCTGATGGGACAGCGGGGCGGCTCCGCCGTGCTGGTGCCGCTGGTGGAGCGCCGCGGCGAGACGTACCTGCTCTACGAGGTGCGGTCGGCCTACATCCGCCAGCCCAACGAGGTGTGCTTCCCGGGCGGCAGGCGGGAGGCGGGCGAAAGCGCCGTGGAGTGCGCCCTGCGGGAGACGCGGGAGGAGCTGGGTATACCGGAGAGCGCCATCGAGGTGGTGGGCGAGATGGATTTTCTGTACATCCGCGCCCACTCGCTGCTGCGGCCTGTGCTGGGCATCGTGGACGCATCGGCGCTGGACGGTATGCGTCCCGACCCTGCCGAGGTGGCGGACACGCTGCTGCTGCCGCTGACGTGGCTCCGTGACCATCCGCCGGAGGTGTACCGCCGGAGACAGGCGGTGGAAGCGCCGGATTTCCCCTACGGCGACGCCGGTGTGGCTGCCGACTATCCGTGGCGTCCCTATGAGCTGGAGGTACCGGTATACCACGGCACGCCCTATCCCCTGTGGGGACTGACGGCGCGGATCACCATGGAGGTCGTGGCGCATTTATAAGCGAAAACATCCCCCGAGTGGGGGATGTTTTTTGCGTTACAGGACGCCGAAATGCTCCAATAATATCTTGACGCCGATGAGGATGAGGATGGCGCCGCCGACAAACTCGGCTTTGGACTTGTACTTCGCGCCGAACACGTTGCCCACATAGACGCCCACCAGCGACAGGACAAACGTGGTGCAGCCGATGAGCACCACGGCGATGGTGATGGACACCGCCAGCGTCACCATGGAGAAGGTGACGCCTACCGCCAGCGCGTCGATACTGGTGGCGATAGCCAGCACCAGCAGCTCCTTGTGGGTGACGGAGGCGGAGGGCTCTTCTTCGTCCTTCGAGCGACTTTCGCGGATCATGTTGCCGCCGATCCACGCCAGCAGGATGAAGGCGATCCAGGGTGCCAGCTTCGTCACATACTGGGCGAACTGCTCCCCCAGTATCCAGCCGATGGCGGGCATCAGCCCCTGAAAGACGCCGAAATACAGGGCGATGAGCAGCGCGCTCTTTTTGTTCACCCTGTCGGGCATGGCCAGCCCCTTGCAGACCGCCACCGCAAAGGCGTCCATGCTGAGGGCGATGCCGATGAGAAAGATCTCGATCAGTGTCATAGCGTTTTCTCCTTATTCTTTTGTCCCGATTTTCCTATATACATTATAAAATGACCGGCACCGGCCGGTGGATGACCATGCGCTCCGGCGTGACAAGGCAGTTGTACGCCAGCACCTCCACCCCTGCTGCTGCCGCCTTACGCAGCGCTTCACCGAAGGCGGGGTGGGTGGTGTCGTTGGGGGCGAAGTCGGTGACGCGCTCCATTTGGATGACGAAGAAGGCCGTGGCGCGGTGTCCCTCGGCCACCGCCCGCATCAGCTCATGCAGATGCTTCACGCCCCGCTCGGTAGGTGCGTC
>CAZTHY010000265.1:0-1790 GCA_964613205.1 uncultured Oscillospiraceae bacterium | reverse complement strand
TGATGGCACCCTCGAAGGTGGTGGTGATGGGCTCGGACTCGAAGTTATCGTAGCCGTACATCCGCGCTACTTCCTCCATGATGTCCGCCTGGATGGACACGTCACCGGTGGAGCGCCAGGTGGGGACGACCACGTGCATATTGTCGCCGTCGAAGGTGATGGTGTAGCCCAGCAGCTCCAGCTTGTGCTGCACGTCTGCCGGTGCCAGCTTCTTGCCCAGCCGCCGTTCCAGCCAGCTCAGCGTCACGTCGATCTCCGCCTGCTTCAGCGGCACGGGGTACAGGTCTACCATGCCGGTGACCTTCATGTCGGGGTAGTTTTCCTGCAAAAGCTGCATGGTCAGGTCGAAGGCCTGCTGGCAGCGCTCGGGGTCGATGGCCTTTTCGTAGCGGGAGGACGCCTCGGTGCGGTTGTCGTACCGCAGGGCGGTGCGGCGGATGCCCTTGGCCTCGAAGTTGGCCAGCTCCAGAATGATCTTGTTGGTGGTGGGCAGGATGGAGTCCTTGGCACCGCCCATGATACCCGCCAGACCCACGATCTCCTTGTCGTCGGCAATGGCCAGATCGTCGCTGCGCAGCGCCAGCTCCTTGCCGTTGAGCAGCTTCAGCGTCTCACCCTCCTTGGGGTGGCGGACGATGAGGTGGCCGTCGATGTGGTCGGAGTCGTAGGCGTGGGAGGGCTGGCCGGTGGCCAGCATGACGTAGTTGGTGATGTCCACCAGCGCGTTGATGGGGCGCATACCCGCCTTCCACACGCGGCACTGCATCTCATAGGGAGCGGGTTTGACGGACAGACCCTCGATCTGCGCCGACAGCAGACGCGGGCAGCGGTCGAAGTCCTCCACGGTGGCGTGGAAGCCGGAGGAATTGTCCACCTTGCTGGTGTCGAAGTGCGGGAAGGGCTTGAGGGGCAGGCCGTACAGCGCCGCGATCTCGCGGGCAAGACCGTAGTGACCCCACAGGTCGGGGCGGTTGGTCATGGACTTGTTGTCGATCTCCAAAATCACGTCGTCCAGGTCCAGCGCCTCCGCCAAGGGCGTACCGGCAGCGGCATCGAAGCCGCTGAGATCGAGGATGTAGGGGCCTTCCTCGCAGCGGAACAGGCCGTCCAGACCGATCTCGCTGGCGGCGCAGATCATGCCGTAGCTCTCCACGCCCCGCAGCTTGCTCTTTTTGATCTCCACCGGCTCGCCCTCGCCATGCCAGCGGCAGAAGGCACCGGGCAGCGCCACGGCCACCTTCATCCCGTCGCGCAGGTTGATGCCGCCGCAGACGATCTCCTTCACCTCGCCGCCGATGTCGGTCTTGCAGACCTTCAGCTTGTCGGCGTTGGGATGCTGCTCGATGGCCTTCACCACGCCGATGACCATGTGCTCGAACTGCTTTTTCAGCTCGATGGCATCCTCCACCTCCACGGTGGACATGGTCAGGTCGTAAGCCAGCTTTTTCAGGTCGGTGTCCGCCGGAAGCTGGACGTAATCGCGGATCCAATTCAAAGATACTTTCATGTTCGTAGTCCTCCCTATCAATGGAACTGGTGGAGGAAGCGCAGGTCGGCGCTGTGGAACAGACGCACGTCGTCCACGCCGTAGCGCATCATCACCAGTCGGTCAAGACCGATGTTGACATAGAAGCCGGTGTATTCGTCGGGGTCGAGACCGGCGGCTTTCAGTACGTTGGGGTGGGGCGTGCCGCCGGGCATGATCTCGATCCAGCCCACGTGCTTGCAGACGCTGCAGCCCTTGCCGCCGCAGACGAGGCAGCCCATGTCGATCTCGAAGCCCGGCTCCA
>CAZTHY010000264.1:0-1819 GCA_964613205.1 uncultured Oscillospiraceae bacterium | reverse complement strand
CAGGCCGGGGCCGGCAGAAGCGTCGGAGAAGGCCATGATGAAGTTGCCGTAGTTGTCGCTCTCGGCGTCAAACATACCGCCGGTCCAGATCAGGCCGACAACGCACAGGGCGATGAGGACGATGACGGGCAGCAGCAGGTCGGCCACGGAGGACTTCTTCTCGCCTTCCTCATAGTCGTCAGCGCCGGCGAAGGGACGATGCTCAGTGGTGAACAGATCGCCCTTGACCTGAGCGTTGTACTCGTGGGTCAGCATGGGGCCGTAGTCGATGTTCAGGATGGAGATGACGATGATCATCACCAGCGTCAGGATGCAGTAGTAGTTCCAGGGGATCTGGCTCATGAACATGGAAATGCGGGAGCCGGGGAAGCCGTCGGGGACGTAAGAAGCAACGGCAGCCGCCCAGGAGGACACGGGAGCCAGCATGCAGACGGGAGCGGCGGTAGCGTCGATGACGTAGGCCAGCTTGGCGCGGGAGATGTTGTGGCTCTCGGTGACGGGACGCATAACGGCGCCCACGGTCAGGCAGTTGAAATAGTCGTCGATGAAGATGAGCACGCCCAGCAGCATGGTCATCAGCTGTGCGCCGCAGCGGGTCTTAACGGCACCCTTTGCCCAGCGGCCGAAAGCGGCGGAGCCACCGGCCTTGTTCATCAGGTCAACCATGATGCCCAGAATGACAAGGAAGATGACGATGGAGACGTCGATGGCGTTGATCATGCCCACGCCCTCACCGGCGCCGACAAGGTTCACCACCGTCTCCCAGGGGTGGAAGTTGGAGACCAGCAGGGACGCCACCAGGCAGCCCAGGAACAGGGAAGAATACACTTCCTTACTGATGAGCGCCAGCGCGATGGCGACTACAGGGGGAAACAGCGCCCAACCGGTGGCCACGAAGCCGGAACCGTCATTGGCCAGCTTGGCGATGACCAGCGCGATGACGACGGCCACAAGGGCGACGCCATAGGCGATCTTTGTGCTTTTCTTTTCCATAGTGTGTGATTTAACCTCCTCACAAATTGGTACCTGTTACGGTAACTCCTATCATACGCACCTGTTAAGAAGTTGTCAAGTTCTTAACAGCAGTTTCCACTTTTTTAACAAAATGTAAACAGCTATTTCGGCATTTTCACAAGAGACCGACGCAACATTTCCCAACTTTATGCGGTGGAAACCCCACAAAACAAAGGAAAAGCCGGTGCGGCGGCACCGGCTCTCCCTGTAAAGCTATCTGTAAGGACTGTGTTAAGTTGTCGTTAATTGGCCGTTAAGAAGCCATCCTTAGAAGAAGAACGATTTGATCTGGCCGTACAGCACCAGCAGCAGACCCAGCGGGGTGATGTAGCGGATGCAGAAGCGGTAGAAGGGATAGAAGGTAAACTTGTTACCCTGCTGCTCGATCTCTTCCTTCACCAGCTCGGTGCCGATCTCATAGGAGACCATGAAGGTCATCAGCAGAGCGCCCAGCGGCATCATGACACCCTCAGAGATCATATCCCAGAAGTCCAGCCAGTCGGCGTTCCAGGTCGCCGTGGCTGCCTCAAGTCCAAGCAGTTTATACGGTGCGAAGGAGGAGTTACCCAGCGCATCGGCGGAGACCAGGATGCAGCCCAGGCAGACGAAGAAGGTAGCGATCATGGTGTACTTCTTACGCATATCGCCCTTGCCCTCTTCACGAGCCTTATCCACGAAGTGCGCCACGATAACCTCAAGCAGGGAGATGGAGGAGGAGATAGCGGCGAACACCACCAGCAGGTAGAAGATGATGCCGAACACGGGGCCGATGGCGCCCATACGGGTGAACACGTTCTGCATGGTC
>CAZTHY010000263.1:0-1822 GCA_964613205.1 uncultured Oscillospiraceae bacterium | reverse complement strand
GGACAGGCCATGCCCTCCAGCAGATAGCCGTCGTACTTGCCGGTGCGGGCGATCCGCAGCATCTTGCGGCACTCGTTCAGCCCCTCGGCGGCCACCGTCTTGACCTCCACATCGGGGCGCAGACGATGGATGACCTCCTCCACCGCCTTGGCCACGCCGCCGCCGGCGGCAAAGCCCACACCCGGGGCGCTGGCCTCGTAGTGGGACGGCAGATCGGGGATCTTGGAAAAGTCGATCTCCTTGGCCTCGAACATCCCCCGCAGCTCCTCGAAGGTGATGACGAAGTCCACGTCGCTGCGGACGCTGCGGCGGCTGGCTTCCAGCTTCTTGGCGGCGCAGGGGCCGATGAACGCCACGCGGCAGTGGGGGTCCTTCTGCTTCTGCAAGCGGGCCGTCAGCACCATGGGCGTCATGGTCATGGAGATATAGGGCGCGAAGCCGGGGAACTCCTTCTTGGCCATCACCGACCAGGCGGGGCAGCAGGAGGTGGCCATGAAGGGCTGCTTCTCCGGCACGTCCCGCAGGAACTCCTCCGCCTCCTCCACGGCGCACAGATCGGCGCCGATGGCCACTTCCTCCAGTGACGCAAAGCCCAGCTCCATCATGGCCGCCTTGATCTGACCGGCGGTGACGCTGTCACCGAACTGTCCCCAAAAGGCGGGAGCGATGACGGCCACCACCTTGTCGCCGCGGCGAATGGCGTGGATGAGCTGGAATAGCTGTCCCTTGTCCACGATGGCGCCAAAGGGGCAGTTGACAAGGCACATACCGCAGCTGACGCACTTGCTCTGGTCGATACAGGCGCGGCCATACTGGTCGGAGGTGATGGCGTTCATGCCGCAGGCCTCCTGACAGGGGCGGGTGAACTTGATGATGGCGTTGTAGGAGCAGGCGTCGCGGCACTTGCCGCACTTGATGCACTTGTCCTGATCGATGCAGGCGCGGCCGCTTCTGTCGATGGTGATGGCGTCCTTGGGGCAGGCATTCTGACAGTGGCGCGCCAGACAGCCCTGACAGGCATCCGTCACCTGCAAATGGGTGGGCGGACAGGCGTTGCAGGCGTACTTGATGATGTTCACCAGCGGGGGATCGTAGTATTTTTCGGCGATGGCACTTTCCTCCACGCCGTCGGAGAGGACGGAGTGCTCTGCCACGGAGCGCAGCGGCAGACCCATGGCCAGCCGGATCCGCTCGCCTACGATGGCGCGCTCCAAAAAGATGGAATCCCGCTGGTTGCCTACTTCGCCGGGAACGATATCATAGGGAAGCTGTTCCATCCGGCGATAATCGCCGCCCTCGTAAGCCAGTCGGGCTACCTCGGCAAACACGCGCTTGCGCATATCGGCAATGGAGCATTTGAAGTTTCTCATGTGGTATTGTTTCCTCCGTAAACAGGACGGTTGACAGCCCCGCACCGCGAAGCTGCCAACGTCTCTTTGTGATAGTATCACCATTATATAGAGCCTTATGAGAAAAGGCAATAGGCAAGGTTGTTAAGAATTCTCACCGCAAAAATTTTTTATTATGCTTTCTGCACGATGAAATCCCTATTCCCCCTCGCCCACCTGCTGCCGCAGCCCCTCTTCCAGCTTTTCCATGGCCTTTTTCTCGATGCGGGAGACGTAGGAGCGGGAGATGTGGTAGGCGGCGGCCACCTGCCGCTGTGTCTGAGGCGGGCGGCCGTTAAGACCGTACCGGCGGCGCAGTACGTCCGCCTCCCGCGGCGTCAGCAGCGTGTCGATGAGCTGGTGGAGCAGCCGGTGGTTCTCCCGATCCTGCAATTCCTCCAGCATGGTGTCCTCCTCCCCCAGCACATCCTCCA
>CAZTHY010000262.1:0-1857 GCA_964613205.1 uncultured Oscillospiraceae bacterium | reverse complement strand
GGTTGATGAACATCATGCGGGGCTTCTTGCCCAGCATCTTCCAGGTACGCTCCATACCCACGGACAGGCCATCCTTGGCGTTGCCCACGATGACGGCGCACTCGGCGGCGCGGGCGGCGCAGACCGCCTCACCGGAAAAGTCGAAGTTGCCGGGGGCGTCCATCACGTTGATCTTCTTGCCCTTGTACTGGACGGGGGCGAAGGCCAGCGAGATGGAGATCTGACGCTTGATCTCCTCGGCGTCATAGTCGCAGGTGGTGTTGCCGTCGGCAGGCTTGCCCAGACGGTCGGTGCCCTTGGTCATAAAGAGCATCTGCTCGGCAAGAGAGGTCTTGCCGGAGCCGCCGTGGCCCAGCAGCGCGATATTGCGAATGTCATTAGCAGTCATAGTGGTCATGTACTCCCTTCATTTTTTCAAGCCCGCCGCCCACAGCGGCGGACAACAGCTCAACGCACCAATTATATAGCATTTTTTCAGGTCTGACAACCTTTAATTTAGATATTTGTGGGAAAAAACAGTGGGTATTTGAAACTTTTCGTCAACTTGCCCAAGGGAATCCGGTTTTTCCTGTCTATCTCGCCGAAAGGCGGCCGACGAGACGGGTGACGAGGAAGGCGGTCAGGTTCACCAGCACCACCGTAGCGCCCACCGGCGTGCCCCAGAGATAGGAGCCGGTCAGCCCCGCACAGAAGCACACCACGCTCATACCGGCGGCGCACAGCACCACACCGCGGAAGCTTTTCAGCAGGTTCATGGCGGTGAGGGCGGGGAAGATGATAAGGCTGGAAATGAGCATAGCGCCCATGAGACGCATACCCAGCACGATGGTCAGCGCCGTCAGCACCGACAGAATGGTGTTGTACAGCCCCACCTTCACGCCGGTGGCGCGGGAGAAACTCTCGTCAAAGGTGATGGCGAACAGCCGGTGGTAGAAGAAGGCGTACAGCACCAGCACCGCGCCGCACAGCGCCACGCTCAGCGCCACATCCGCCCTGTCCATAGCCAGGATGGAGCCGAACATGAAGCTGTCCACGTCAGTGGTCATGCCGGTGGTCAGGCTGGTGACCACCACGCCTACTGCCAGCGCCGACGCGCTGACCACCGCAATGGCGGCATCCGCGCCGATACGGCTCTTTTCCGTCATCCGCAGCAGCCCCAGCGCCGCCAGGATCACCACCGGAATGGACACCGGCAGCGGCGCCCAGCCGCAGGCCAGCGCGATACTGAGGGCGCCGAAGGAGACGTGACTCAGACCGTCGCCGATCATGGAGTAGCGCTTCAGCACCAGCGGCACGCCCAGCAGCGCGGCGCACAGCGCCACCAGTATGCCCACCACGAAGGCACGCAGGATGAAGGGGTAGGTGAACATCTCCCATAAAAGACTCATTTTCCCTCACCTCCAAACCGCTTGCCCCAGGGCGAGGACAGGTATTCCGCCACGCTGCCGCAGAACCACTTACCGTGTCCGGCGTGGAGGATGGCGGTGGCGTATTGGAGGGCGTTCTGTATGTCGTGGGTCACCATGACGATGGCGATGCCCTCTTTTTTGTTGAGGTAGTCCAGCGTGCGGTACAGGTCTTGGGCGGCGGCGGGGTCAAGACCGGTCACCGGCTCGTCCAAAATCAGCAGCTCACCGGCGGCGCACAGCGCCCTCGCCAGCAGCACACGCTGCTGCTGTCCGCCGGACAGCTCGCGGTAGCACCGGTCTTTCAGCTCCAGCACGCCCAGCTTGCCCATGTTCATCAGCGCGGCGGATTTTTCCTTGGCGGTGTAGAAGAACCGGTTGCCCCGTGCGCTTAAAAAGCCGCTGCGCACCACCTCCGTCACCGTGGCGGGGAAATCCTTCTGCGCCCGTG
>CAZTHY010000261.1:0-1859 GCA_964613205.1 uncultured Oscillospiraceae bacterium | reverse complement strand
ATAATCCTAGATTCTATCATAAACACAAAGTTTTAACTTTGGAATCGTTATTGCAAGACAATGCAAATTTTCATTTGTTTTACAAGCAAACGGACCTAACATATGATGTAGATTTTTATCTGCTCGATAGGCTTTTGTGTGAGGAAGGGTTTGTTTGTGATTTTCGTAAATCGCAAGCAAAAGTGCTTATAGAAGATATGCAGATTCTATATCTATTAGAATCTTTCGCAGCACAAAAGGGCTTTAAAGCATATTTCAAAGAAATACATAAGGTCAAAACATTAATTAATGACATGGGAGAACGTTTTGTGGGCATATGCTATACGCATAGTTGAGGATACTTATGTTAAAATAGCAAGTCTAGCGATTATAGTGTTTTAAGGGTAGTTTAGTATGCGAGATTTAAGAATTTTGGCAAATGTTTTTAGTGTGGCACTGTTTATCGCATTTTTTAGTGCTTGTTATGATAATAATGACAGTGCACAGAGTGTCTATAAAAGCAAGATGGAATTTTTGCAAGATTCACAAAGTATAAGCTCTAGGATGCAGTGGTTGCCAAAGGAAGCGAGAGAGGGAGTCTTTGAGCAACTGTATAAGCTTAAAGATTGCGATGAATATGCGACTAGTGGGCTTAGATATGAGATGGTGGACTACCCGGGCAATATCCAGCCATTTTATGACGCATTGGTATATAGCGATTATAAAAAAGTCAAAAAGCTTTTAGAATCAAACAAGGGCATAAGATACTTAAAAACTCAATGCAGAGTTTATTCGTGCCCCACTTGCACTAATTATATGGATAAAACGGGAAGTCTCGTTACAGGACATTTGAGTGAGCCTTACACTCCGCTAAAAATCGCTATTATCAAAAATGATGTTTTGATGATAGCACTTCTTATGGATTTTTATAATGAATATAAACTAGATGCTACTTTTATGACCGTAGGTGGGCATAGTGAGCATAAAGGCATTCTCACTGCCGACATCAATAATTACAGCACACTAGCATTGGCGATAAGATTTGCAGACGAAAGCATAGTAGAATTTTTCCTCAAAATCACAAATAATGATGACGAATGCAAACAGAGAGTTTTAGATAGGGCATTGACTAGTGCTAGCAACTATGGGAGAACGCAAATTGTCAAAATGCTAGTAGAGAGTGGTGCGAGTGTCAATCAAAAGGCAAGCAGTGAGAATCTACTCAACACACCATTAAGAACGGCTGTAATCAATGGGAGTTATGACATAGTTGAGTATCTAATCCAAAATGGTGCAGATGTGAATACAAATAGTTTCCGCCCTATGCTAATGGAATTGCCAGCTGATGATAGCGATGATAGCATTAAGATTGCTAAGCTACTCATAAAAAGCGGTGCAGATATAAATAATGTGGATTTTGGTCGTTACGCTTATAGTGGAGCATTAAAGACTGTGGAGACACTGCTTAAAAGTGGGCTAAATCCAAATTGGCAGAACTATGAGGGGGCTAATGCGATTTTGATACTCGCACAAGTTCATTGCGAGATGATGGATTTTGGCGAAGATGAAGAGCAAAATCTCCCTAAAATGGCGAAGTTGCTTATGAAAAATGGAGCAAATCCAAAGCTAAAGGCCAATGATGGATATAGTGCATTGAGCCTTGCCAAAGAGTGCGAGGATAAAGAGCTAGTGAATATTTTACAAGGTGGCTATTAGCACAGAATCTTAATCATTTTACTATCCTATCTCCCTAGCGATTCTATCAAACTCCTTAAAAATATCGCCCTCTAAATCAATATCAAACTTTTGCTTATCGATTGTGATGTGAGATTTTTCACTATTGCAAATGATACTAACGCCATTAACGCTAAAATTTGCTT
>CAZTHY010000260.1:0-1863 GCA_964613205.1 uncultured Oscillospiraceae bacterium | reverse complement strand
TGAAGGTAGACCGCTCCAAGGGTCTTGGCGAGAACGACCCGGAGATGATGTGGCTGACCACCATGAATCCCGAGACGCGGCGGCTCGTCCGTGTGCTGCCGGACGAGGTGGAGGAGACCGCCCGGGTCTTTGACCTGCTGCTGGGCGACAACCTCGCCGGCCGCAAGGAGTACATCGCCGAAAACGGCCATAAGTATTTGGATATGATCGACGTAAGCTGAGAAAGGAACTTGCCCTATGGCAAAGAAAAAAACGGAAGAAAAGACCGTTCGGCATACCGCTGACCCCAATGTGATGGGGCTTCACGGTGCGGTGGTGGAGCAGCCGATCACCGCCACGCTGGACGAGAACTATATGCCCTACGCCATGAGCGTCATCGTCTCCCGCGCCATTCCGGAGATCGACGGCTTCAAGCCCTCCCACCGCAAGCTGCTGTACACCATGTACAAGATGGGCTTGCTCACCGGCGGGCGCACCAAGTCCGCCAACATCGTGGGACAGACCATGCGCCTCAACCCCCACGGCGACGCCGCCATCTACGAGACGATGGTGCGTCTGGCCAAGGGCAACGAGTCGCTGCTCCACCCCTTCGTGGACAGCAAGGGCAACTTCGGCAAGGTCTATTCCCGTGATATGGCCTACGCCGCCAGCCGCTATACCGAGGCGAAATTGGCCCCCATCTGCGCCGAGCTGTTCCGTGATCTGGACGCGGACGCGGTGGACTTCGTGGACAACTACGACAACACCACCAAGGAGCCGGTGCTGCTGCCCACCACCTATCCCAATGTGCTGGTCAGCGCCAATCAGGGCATCGCCGTGGGTATGGCCAGCCAGATCTGCGGCTTTAATCTGGGCGAGGTGTGCGACACCACCATCGCCTATCTGAAAAACCCCGACCACGACATCGCCTCCACGCTGCTGGCACCGGACTTCCCCACCGGCGGCGAGATCGTCTGCGACGGCGACGACCTGCGCGCCGTATACCGCACCGGCAGGGGCGGCATCAAGGTGCGGGGACGGTACCGCTACGACAAGAAGGAAAACGTCATCGAGGTCTACGAAATTCCCTACTCCACCACCATCGAGGCCATTCTGGACAAGGTGGCGGAGCTGGTGAAGGCGGGGAAGATCAAGGAGATCAGCGATATGCGGGACGAGACCGACCTGAGCGGTCTCAAGCTGGCCATTGACCTGAAACGCGGTGTCGATCCCGACAAGCTGATGGCCAAGCTGTTCCGGCTGACCCCCTTGCAGGACACGGTGAGCTGCAACTTCAACATCCTCATCGCCGGAATGCCCCGCGTCATGGGCGTGGGCGAGATTTTGGAGGAGTGGACGGCGTGGCGTACCGACTGCGTCAAGCGCCGCGTCTACTTCATTCTCAACAAGAAGAAAGAGAAGCTCCACCTGCTGCAAGGTCTGAAACGCATCCTGCTGGACATCGACAAGGCCATCAGGATCATCCGCGAGACGGAGGAGGAGGCCGACGTGATCCCCAACCTGATGATCGGCTTCGGCATCGACGAGGTGCAGGCGGAGTATGTGGCGGAGATCAAGCTGCGGAACATCAACAAGGAGTATATCCTCAAGCGCGTGGCCGAGACCGAGTCTTTGACCGGCGAGATCGAGGATCTGGAGGACACGCTGGCGAAGCCCCAGCGTATCCGCCGTATCATCATCGACGAGCTGGGCGAGGTGCGGAAAAAGTACGCCATAGCCCGCCACACCGAGATCGTCTATGGTCACGAGCTGCCGGAGGAGCCGGAGGAGGAGCCGGTGGACGACTATCCGGTGCATATCTTTCTCTCCCGGGAGGGGTATTTCAAGAAGATCACTCCCCAGTCCCTGCGGATGTCCGGCGAA
>CAZTHY010000259.1:0-1876 GCA_964613205.1 uncultured Oscillospiraceae bacterium | reverse complement strand
GAGCGCGTTGATGGCAAGCGCCGCTCCACCAAATACACAAACCGGACTGACAGAATTGGAAATTTCTGTGTAAAATGCACCAAATTGGTTGAGTTTTGGCGAGGGCTGTGTTATAACTAAACTATAGCTTTACCTGCCAGTGGCAACAGGGCGCGTCAGACCGCCAACAGCACGATATGGTGGACGATTACCACGGGAAACAACTGACGCGATCAGTAAAAACGGAAACAGAAAGGACGATCCTCTATGACGAAGAATGAATTTGCCTCCCGTTTGAAGAACGGCTGCGACACCGTGCGGAACGCACAGGACGAACTGACGGAGATCGACTCCCGCTTCGGTGACGCCGATCACGGTGTAACCATGGTGAAGATCGTGGATACCATCGCCGCCGCCGTGGACGGTTCCGACGAGGGCATCAAGGCCATGCTGGACAGCGCCGCTTCGGATGTCATGTGTCTCAACGGCGGCAGCGCCGTCCCCCTGTGGAACACCTGGCTGGACGGTATGCAGGAGGAAGCGCCGGAGGGCGACGAGATCGACGTGGCGGGCATCAAGGCCATCTTCGCCCGTGCCTTCAGTGAGCTGGACGATATGTCCGGTGCCAAGGCCGGTGACAAGACCATGATGGACGCGCTGATCCCCGCCTCTCAGGCCATTGCCGACTACGCCGGCAGCGACGAGGGCGAGCTGTTCAACGCCGCGGCGGAGGCCGCCTGGGGCGGTGCCGAGGCCAGCAAGCAGTTCGTGGCCAAGTTTGGCCGTGCCAAGAGCTACGGCACCAAGACGCTGGGCACGCCGGATGCCGGTGCCACCTCCATGGCCTATTTCTTCAAGGGACTTGCTCGGACTTAATGGTCACATGGCCATTTTGAAAAAACAACAATAAATTAAAGAATGGAGAAGCTGCAATGAAAATGAAAAAGTTTATGAACGCTCCTGAGACCGTGACAGACGAGCTGCTGGTCGGTATGGGTCTGGCGTACAGCGACATTCTGGATGTGGACGGCCATCTGGTCATCAGCAAGGATCTGGCCGATGCCGACCGCGTGACCATCGTGACCTACGGCGGCTCCGGCCACGAGCCTGCTCAGGCCGGTTTCGTGGGTAAGGGTATGCTGGACGTGCAGGCGGTGGGCGACATCTTCGCCGCTCCCAACGGCCAGTTGGTGTTTGAGGCCATGAAGCGTGCGGATAAGGGTCACGGCGTGCTGCTGCTGACGCTGAACTACGCCGGCGACCAGTTGGCCGGTAAGCAGGCCGTCAAGATGGCGCAGAAGGCCGGTATGAACTTCCGTCAGGTCGTCACCGGCGAGGAGATCAAGTACGATCCCAACGGCGTGGAGAATAAGCGCGGTCTGGCCGGTGCCGTGGCGCTGTACCATGTGGCCGCTGCCGCTGCCCGCGAGGGCAAGTCTCTGGACGAGGTGGCCGCCATCGCCCAGCGCTACGCCGACAACATGGCCTCTCTGGCCGTGAAGGCCACCGATGCCACCCACCCCCAGAACGGTATGTCCTTCGGTGACCTGGGCGAGACCGACCTGATGGAGATCGGCGCCGGTCAGCATGGCGAGGGCGGCGGTGTCCGTGTGCCCATGATGAGCTCCAAGGAGACCGTGGCTACCGTGGCAGAGGCGCTGTGCAAGAGCCTCGACCTGAAGGCCGGCGACAAGGCGTTCGTTATGATCAACGGCTGCGGCGCTACCACGCTGATGGAGCAGCTGGTGCTGTTCAAGGATACCGTGGAGTTCCTGAACGGCAAGGGCGTGGAAGTGGTGGCCAACATGGTGGGCGAGATCCTCACCGTGCAGGAGTCTGCCGGCTTCCAGATGAACATTGCCAAGTGGGATGACGAGATCCTCCGCCTGTGGAACAC
>CAZTHY010000258.1:0-1937 GCA_964613205.1 uncultured Oscillospiraceae bacterium | reverse complement strand
CGCGCTGCCAGCTCCCCTTACAAGTAAGGGGAGCCTTGTTTAACTCCTACTGCTTACTATTTATATTCGTCGTAATCTCCTTCACCTTCTCCGCGAAGGCCGGATCGGTGCGCATCAGCTTTTCGACCTTTTCCAGCGAGTGCATGATGGTGGTGTGGTCGCGGTCACCGAACTCCCGACCGATCTCGTTGAGACTCAGACTGGTCATTCTCCGGATGAGGTAAATGGCGATCTGCCGCGCCGATACCACCTCTCTGCCGCGGCTTTGGCCACGCAGCGTGTCCTCGTCGAGGGAGAAGTAGTTGCAGATGTACTGGATAATGACCTTGGGCGTGGGCGCGTAGTCGTTGCTCTTTTTCAGCATATCCCGAATGGCGCGGCTGACGGTCTCCTCGTTTACCTGATCGTCCAGCAGGTCGCGGTAGGCCAGGATTTTATTCAGCGTGCCCTCGATCTGCCGCACGTTGGAGGTGATGTTCTCCGCGATGTAGTCCGTCACCTCGTTGGGCAGCTTCACGCCGATCATGGCGGCTTTTCTTTGAACGATGGCGAACCGCGTTTCGAAGTCCGGCGGCGCCACGTCCACCATCAGACCCCACTCGAACCGCGTCCGCAGTCGATCCTCCAGCTGGGTGATCTCCTTGGGCGGTCTGTCGGAGGTCAGCACGATCTGCCGCCCCGACTCGTACAGCGTATTGAACGTATGGAAGAACTCCTCCTGGGTCTGAATCTTGCCGGCGATGAACTGGATATCGTCCATCAGCAGAATGTCCGCCTGCCGGTACTTCTCCCTAAACTCCGTGTTCCGGTTTTCGCGGATAGACGCGATCAGCTCGTTGGTGAAGTCGTCGCCCTTGACGTAGACGATGCGGGCGGCGGGGTTCTTTTTCCGCAGCGCGTTGGCGATGGCGTACAGCAGGTGGGTCTTGCCCAGTCCCGAGTCGCCGTAGATAAACAGCGGATTGTAGTTCTCGCCCGGCTTCTCCGTCACCGCCTTGGCGGCGGCAAAGGCCAGCTTGTTCTGCGGCCCCACCACATACGTCTCGAAGGTAAAGGCGCTGGATTCCGACAGATCGCCGGGTCTGTCCGGCGCCACGCCGTGGTAGGCGGCTAATTGCTCGTCGTCCAGCACTTTCACTTCCAGATCGGTGGAGAACAGGTCACGCAGCGCCGCCTTGATCTGGGGCAGGAAGCGGGCTTCGATGGTGCCCTTTTTAAAGGTGTTGCTGCAATGGAGCACCAGCGCCGAGTCCTCCAGCGTCACCACCGTTACCTCGTCGAACCACGTCCGGATGGTGATGTCCGACAGCTCACCGGACAGCCGCTTCAATACGCTGTCCCACACGTCCCGTAAAGAATTCATACAGTTTCCCCTTTCGCCGGAAATTTCTCCGGCCTCTATTTGTAGTGAGAGGGGCAGTCTCCCAACTTAATATCCCACCATATTATAGCAGAAAAGGCGGCGGAAGTCTATACCTATTCTAATATAACTTCTTCGCCCGCCGTGTCTCTTTACCGAAAAAAACGGCCATTTTAGGGAAATTTGGTGTTGACAAGAAAGCCCCTCTATATGTATAATGAGCAATGCGTGCAAAGTTGCACGCAACAGGGCAACGTTTACTGCGGCGAAATAAAAAAATTTTTCGCTGTCGAGTAAGAGCGGCCGTCAGGCCGCCGGATAAAATCTTTCAAATGGAGGTGTCATGCAATGTTCCGTACCTATCAGCCCAAGAAGCGCCAGCGCTCCAAGGAGCACGGCTTCCGCAAGAGAATGGCTACCCGCAACGGCCGCAAGGTGCTGGCTCGCCGCCGCGCCAAGGGTCGCGCCCGCCTGACCCACTGAGGTCACGGAAGGTGCATCGCACAGCGTGCTATATAGCCCCCTGAGGGACGGAGGTCTGACCCCGTCCCTAAAGGTTTTTCGTGTGATGAAGAGT
>CAZTHY010000257.1:0-1937 GCA_964613205.1 uncultured Oscillospiraceae bacterium | reverse complement strand
TACGCAAAAGGCACGATAGATTTCGTAGGGGTCGATGCCCACATCGACCCGTTGCGGGCATTTCTGCGAATGAAAGGATTGGGTGAGAGGAAAGACCCTTGATTATGTCATTGCGAACCAGTCCGCAGACTGGTGCGGCAATCCGTTTTCCCTTGGTGCAGGGTAACGGCGGAACACATTGGTCCCGCCCTACAAATGACCTGCGGTAGACGGTTGTAGGGTGGCACCAACGTGTGCCACCGCCGGTCGGTGCAAGGGGTTACGGATTCCCACACCGGTGACGTCGGTCACCGGTTCGGAATGACAGGCACGGTGGTTATCGGTGGCGTGTGCGTCTCCGTGGTGCGGTGCAACGGGTCGATGTGGGCATCGACCCCTACAACCGTTTACGATACCTTTTACGACAAACCAAGGGAGGGGCTTCACCCCTCCCTTTTGCTATCCTCAATATTCCTCCGTCTTTAATTCCTCGCGGATGGCGGCGAAGGCGGCGTCCTCGCCCTGCTCCTTCAGCAAAAACAGCCAGCGCTTCAGCAGCGCCGCCGTTTCCTCGTGCATGAAGCGGCTGGCGTCGGTGCGGCTCAAATCCGTGGAGCGCAGATAGTAGGCGTAGGGCGACTCGTCGGTGTAGGCGTCGCCCTGATAGACGCGGCAGGCGGCGATCCGGTCGCAGAACATCTCCGCCACGTATTTCTTCGGCATTTTGCATCCGCCGATGAAGATGGTCTTGTCCTCGCGGATGCGGTAGTCGATCCAGTATTCAAAATGGTGGCGGTTGACGCCCTTGTGGTGGAGCCACGCCAGACTGGCGCCGTTCTGGATCCGCTCCTCGTCGTTGGGACTGCGCCAGCCCTGATAGTATTTCACGCCGCGCCAAAACTCGATGGGGGAGTATTTCGTCAGGTCGTGGGTCAATCCCTGCCAGACCAGTCCCAGCTTGAAGCAGTACCGGCGGACGAGACGGCGGTGGCGGTTGATGGTGTGCAGATGGGCACGAAAGGCCATGGATACCTCTCCTTTCCTACGGGTGAAACGGGTTTATTCCGGCAGCGGCTGGTTGTGTACCATGACGCGGCCAAAGCAGGTGAGACTCCGCCCGCTGTTCCGGTGGAACACCACGTCCATATCGGCGCGGCGGCGGTTCAGCGAGAACAGGTACACCATGCCGAAGCCGTCACGGTAATACTGCTTGCACAGCATATCGCCGTCCACGCAGAAAATGCCCACGTCGCCGTTTTGCAGCGGGTCGTGGTTGACGTACACCACCGCGCCGTCGGCGATAAGGGGCGCCATGGAGTCGCCCTGTATCCGCACCGCCAGCTCCGCTCCAGGCGGTACGTCGCCGGTGACGGCCAGCAGCTCATAGTCCTCCCCGAACACCGGCGCGGCAAAGCCCGCCGCAGCAGGGGAGGTGTACAGCGGGATGTGGCGCACCTCGGCAGGGGCGCTGTCCCGCGTCTCTCTGGCCATGACGGCCAGACCGTCCAGCAGGGAGTGTACCGTCTGCCGCCCCGACAGGGGCAGCTCCCGATATTTTTGCAGCAGCCGCCGTTCCTCATCGCTGGGGGTGTCCCCCCGATGGAGGTAGCAGCCGCTGTAAAGGTAGTTGGGCTCCACCTCCAGCGCGTTGAACAGCTTCAGCAGCACCGCTTCTTTCGGCGTGCTGACGCCGGTTTCGTAGTTGCCTACGGCGGACACCGACACGCCCAGCCGATCGGCCAGCTCTGCGCGGCTCAGCCCCAGCGCTTCCCGCCGCTTCCGCAGTTGATCGCCAAAGGCCATAACCATCCCTCCTTTTCCGGATTTCTGTTGTCACTACTATACTACGCCAAAACCCTGGCGCTGTCAACCAAAATTTACAAGAATCTTGTGAGAATATAGTTGACAAGTCAAGTTTCTTGTGATATGATGACGCAGGTAACAAGAAAGTTGGTGAT
>CAZTHY010000256.1:0-1941 GCA_964613205.1 uncultured Oscillospiraceae bacterium | reverse complement strand
GACTTCGTGGTCATCGACAACTTCGACAGCTTCCACATCGAGAAGGTCTACAAGCGGGGCGTGCTGATGGTGGAGGACGGCGTGGTCAGCGACTTCCCTGTGCCGGAGATCGACCCCTATCTGGTGCAGCGCGCCCACGACACGTTCCATGTGGCGCATCTGACGGCGGAGGACTTCAAGGACAGCCGTCCCCACGCGGTCATCGGCATGGTGGATGGCGAGATCACCACCACCGACGGCGGCTACACCGACCGCATCGACGTGGACTATGACGTGCTGAAGATCGCCGTCATCGAGCGCCACAAGAACACCCACCACATCGGCCTCGGCTTCATCCGCGGCTACGGGCTGCAAAAGGGCGCGGTGGCCACCAGCATCAGCCACGACAGCCACAACATCATCGTGGTGGGCACCAACGAGGAGGACATGGCCTTCGCCGTCAACCATCTGGTGGACAACCACGGCGGCATCACCGTGGTCAACGGCGGCGAGGTGCTGGGCGACCTGCGGCTGGACATCGCCGGCATCATGTCCGACGACACGCTGGTGAACGTGAACCGCGATCTGGAATTCGCCAAGGAGCAGGCGTATGGGCTGGGCGTCTCCAAGGGCATCGACCCCTTCATGACGCTGAGCTTCATGGCGCTGCCGGTGATCCCCAGTCTCCGCATCACCACCCGCGGCGTCTTTGACGTGACTACGCAGAGATATGTATAAAAAAAGCGGGGCTGCGCCCCGCTTTTTTACTGCCCACGCAAAAAAAGAACCGCCGGCGGCGGTTCTTTTTTTGTGGTATAAGCACCAATTACTTGCCCATGTTCATCTGAGCGGCGACTTCGGCGGCGAAGTCCTCCTGCTTCTTCTCGATGCCCTCGCCGGTCTGGAAGCGGACAGCGTCCACGAACTTCACGGTACCGCCCAGCTTCTTGGCGGCGTCGGCGATATACTTCTCCACGGAGCCCTGGAAGATGTCGCTGCGGACGAACTCCATCTGCAGCAGGCAGTTCTCCTCGTAGAACTTGTTCATCTTGCCCATGACGATCTTCTCCTTGACGGCTTCCGGCTTGGAGGCCATCTTGGGATCGGTATCCATCAGCGCCAGAGCGATCTTCTTCTCCTCGGCCAGCACCTCATCGGTGACCTGCGCCTTGTCCCAGAAGCGGGGATTCAGAGCGGCGATCTGCATGGCCACGTTCTTGCCGATCTCCACGGCGTCCACGTCGGACTCCAGATTGACCAGCACGCCGATCTTGCCGCCGGCATGGACGTAGCCCACGCTGGTGTTGGCGTCGAAACGGACGAAGCGGCGGATCTGCAGGTTCTCACCGATGGACATGACCTTCTCAGGCATGGTCTCGGAAACGGTCAGGTCGGAACCGACGTACTTGCAGTTCATCAGCGCGTCCACATCGGCGGGAGCGTTGTCGGCAATGATCTTGGCGATGTCCTTGACGAAGGCCACGAACAGCTCGCTCTTGGCGCAGAAGTCGGTCTCGCAGTTGACCTCCACCACGACGCCCACACCGTTCTCGGTCAGCGCGTAGGACATACCCTCGGCGGCGATACGGCCAGCCTTCTTGGCAGCCTTGGCCAGACCCTTCTCACGCAGCCACTCGACGGCCTTGTCCATATCGCCGTCGCACTCGGTCAGTGCCTTCTTGCAGTCCATCATGCCCACGCTGGTCATCTCGCGCAGGGTCTTTACATCAGCAGCAGTAAAAGCCATTAGAATATCCTCCTGTAAAGTTAAGTTGAAAAAGGGGCAGGGACACTTCCCTGCCCCGTAGGTCACGCGGTTATAAAAGCAGCCTTACTCGGCGTCCTTGGCCTCGGCGGCCTCCTCGATCTGCTCGCCCTGACGACCCTCGATCATAGCGTTGGCCATGACGGAGGCGATGAGCTTGATGGCGCGGATGGCGTCATCGTTGCCGGGGATGGGAT
>CAZTHY010000255.1:0-1954 GCA_964613205.1 uncultured Oscillospiraceae bacterium | reverse complement strand
AAAACCATGAAAAACAACACTGAAACAATCACCATTCAAACTGAATTCATCAAATTACAAGACCTGCTGAAGCTCTCCGGACTGGTGTATACCGGCGGGGAGGCGAAGGTGATGGTGCAGGAAGGGCTGGTCACCGTCAACGGTGAGGTCTGCACCCAGCGGGGGAAGAAGATTCGCCCCGGGGACACCGTCACCTTCGAGGGCAAGGAGCTGACTGTCCGGTATGAGAGTTGACGGTGTGGCGCTGGATGGCTGGCGGAATTACGGCCAACAGGCGCTGACCTTCGACGCCGCCTGCAACGTCATCTA
Source organism: uncultured Oscillospiraceae bacterium (assembly GCA_964613205.1). Taxonomy (GTDB): domain Bacteria; phylum Bacillota; class Clostridia; order Oscillospirales; family Oscillospiraceae; genus Vescimonas. Next base: position 1,645 of record CAZTHY010000255.1, on the reverse strand, counting down.
CGGCGAAAACGCCCAGGGCAAAACCAACTTGCTGGAAGCCATCGTCTATCTGAGCTGCGGCAAAAGTCCCCGCGCCCACGGCGATCGGGAGCTGATCGGCTTTGAAAGGGACGGCGCTTCGCTGCGGGGCAACATCTTCTCCCGCGAGCGGGACTTCGTGACGGACATACAGCTTTTCCGCGGCAAGCGGCGGAAGATCACCGTCAACGGCGTGCCGGCCAAGTCTACCGCCGCGCTGAGTGACGTGCTGCACACCGTATTTTTCGCGCCGGAGGACTTGTTCCTCATCCGTGCGGGAGCAGCGGAACGGCGGCGGTTCATGGACACGTCGCTGTGCCAGCTTCGTCCCCGATACGGCGAGGCGCTGGCGCGGTACAACCGGCTGTACGAGCATAAGACGCGGATATTGCGGGACAGCGAGGAAAATCCGTCGCTGCTGGAAATGCTGCCGGAGTTCAACGACGGCCTGTGCCGCAGCGGTGCGGTGCTGATCCACTACCGCGCCCTGTTCTGCAAGGCGCTGGCGGAGTACGCAAGGCAGGCACATTTGGAGTGCAGCGGCCAGCGGGAAGAATTGTCGCTGACGTACCGGACGGTGAAAACGGTGGCTGACCCGCTGGGCGAGGTGGGGGACATCTACGAAGCCCTCTGCCGCCACATGGCGGAGCATCAGACCGCCGAAAAAGCGTCGCGGCTGTGCTTGAGCGGCTGCCACAAGGACGACATAGAAGTGCTGGTCAATGGCCGCGCCGCGCGGCAGTTCTCGTCACAGGGACAGGTGCGGACGGCGGCGCTGAGCATGAAGCTGGCGGAGCGTGAGATTCACAAAAACGCCATGGGGGAGTACCCCGTCATGCTGCTGGACGACGTACTTTCCGAGCTTGACCCCAGGCGGCAGGAGTACGTCCTCAACCGCATCAGCGGCGGGCAGGTGTTCATCACCTGCTGTGAAAACGACCGTTTGGACACGCTGCTGACTGGCCGCGTGTTCCATGTGAAAAACGGAGAGGTGCTGTGATGGGCTATCTGCATATCGGCATGAACGTGATGGCGGACACACGGCGCATCATCGGCATTTTCGATCTGGACAACACCTCCACCTCCAAGCACACCCGCCAGTTTTTGACAAAGGCGGAGGAGGAGGGCGTGGTGCAGACGGCCTGCGAGGACATTCCCCGCTCGTTCATCGTCTGCGACCATCCCTATCACCGACAGATCATCTATCTTTCCCAGATCAATTCCCAGACGCTGGGCAGGCGAGCCTTAGGAAAAGGAGAATAAACAATGGCAGAACTGGAAAAACCCGTGGTGGACACGGAATACAACGCATCGGAGATACAAGTGCTGGAGGGCTTGGAGGCCGTCCGGAAGCGGCCTGGTATGTACATCGGCTCTACCAGCGCCAGCGGTCTGCACCATCTGGTGTACGAGATCGTGGACAACTCCATCGATGAAGCGCTGGCGGGCTACTGCACCGACATCAACGTGACCATCAACGAGGGCAACACCATCACCGTCAGCGACAATGGCCGCGGCATCCCCGTGGACATTCAGGCGCAGACAGGCCGGCCGGCGCTGGAAGTAGTGTTTACCGTGCTGCACGCCGGCGGCAAGTTCGGCGGCGGCGGCTACAAGGTGTCCGGCG
>CAZTHY010000254.1:0-1961 GCA_964613205.1 uncultured Oscillospiraceae bacterium | reverse complement strand
CCAGGTTCACCGGATGCTTCAGCGGCAGGTTCCAGATGGGGAACGTCTCATACTTGGCGTAACCGGCGGAGACGCCGCGGCGGTGGTCGTGGTAGAGCTGGCTGAGGCAGGTGGCCATTTTGCCGCTGCCGGGGCCCGGCGCCGTCACCACCACGATGGGGCGGGACGTCTCGATATAGTCGTTCTTGCCCAGTCCGTCGTCGGAGACGATATGGGCTACATCGGAGGGATAACCGGCGATGGGATAGTGGCGGTAGCACTTGATGCCCAGCGCGTCCAGCCGCTTGATGAACGCATCCGCCGCCGGTTGACCGGCGTACTGGGTGATGACCACGGAGCCTACATAGAAGCCCTGGTCGCGGAACACGTCCATCAGCCGCAGCACGTCCTCGTCGTAGCCGATGCCCAGGTCGCCGCGGATCTTGTTCTTCTCGATGTCGCCGGCGCAGATGGCCACCACGATCTCCACATCCTCCCGCAGCGTCCGCAGCATACGGATCTTGCTGTCGGGCTGGAAGCCGGGCAGCACGCGGGAGGCATGGTAGTCGTCAAACAGCTTGCCGCCGAACTCCAGATACAGCTTGCCGCCGAACTGCGCCAAACGCTGGGTGATATGCTCCGCCTGCAAGCGCAGGTACTTCTCGTTATCAAAACCCACCTTCACGGTATCTCCTCCGTCCACTTATAAAATACCCGCCTATTATACCGCTTTTTCGCCGGAAAGCAAAGGAAAATCCGGCTTTTCTTCCGTGGAAAAGTGCCGAAAATTCGGCGCAAAATTTGGCGATTTACACTCTTGCTTTTCCCACCGGATTGTTCTATACTGGAGAATACACCCCTATTGCAGGCAGATAAAAGCCTTTCGCTTTTATCTGCCCGCAATAATGCCATCATTTTCGCCCCGCTGTGCGGTGTGAAAATGTTCGCTACGCTCAGCGCACGCCTTGCATAGCAAGGCTTAGCGTGGCATTTGATCTGACACGAGGCGGGCTCTGCCCCCTCGAGCTCCCCCACCGTTGAATTTATTTTTTCTCAGATTGGGAGTTTTTTGATAATTCTTTTGCAGGGAAACCATTCGGGAGGATAAAAAATGCGTTTTCATGTGGTGTGGCGCAAGAGCCACGAGCCGGAGTCCGCGTATCGGGACTTCTTCGAGACCAACGACATTCAGCAGGCCAAGGATTTCGCCATGCGTCTGGCCTTTGACGAGACCAACAAGGTCTACGTCCGCGACGAGAAGCGGGACGAGATCGTGCGGGACTTCGACGCGGAAGTCTACCGCCAGTGACCATTTTACAGGCAAATAATCGCCATCTCCGGACATACTACGTCCGGAGGTGTTTTTTTATGGCCAAAAAACAGGACAAGGGCTTCCCCTACGATGCCACGCCGGACGTGCATCATTTCAGCGGCGTGCCGGAGAGCTGCTTCGACATCGTCAACCGCTACGGAACGTACAACATCCAGCCCACCGCCGACACGGAGAACACATATCCCCTCATCGCCCCCGGCTTGCCGAGAAAATGGCGGGATATGCGGTTGAACAAGGGGGACGGCGAGCAGAGGTAGACGGGCGGTAGAAGAAAATGGTTGCGTCATGCAATGATTTCGGTAAACGACCGCATTTTCCTCGTAGGGGCGGACGACTCTGTCCGCCCTTGGCTCCCCTTGCTTGCAAGGGCACCCCAGTGCGCACACTGGGGCGTGCGGGAGCGAAGCGGAGCTGAGCTGTCAGCGCTATGCGCTGACTGAGGGGATTCCGCTGCGGCGGGGTTATCCCTTCCGTCAACGCTTCGCGTTGCCACCTCCCCTTTAAAAAGGGGAGGCTTTTTTCGCCGCCTTGCGGCGAAACGGCGGGGTGAGGTCACCCCGCCCTACGAATTTCTCCGCAAATCCCCTCTGATCGCCCCCACCATGCCAACCTGTCATGCTCCCATGAGAAAGCCGCAAAAAGAGGAACA
>CAZTHY010000253.1:0-1969 GCA_964613205.1 uncultured Oscillospiraceae bacterium | reverse complement strand
GGGACGGTGGAGCTGGTGCAGGGGGCGGAAGTGGTGCAGCAGTTCACCGCCGAGATCCAGCGACTTACCGGCGTGTCCGTACAATGGGGCACTTATTATCGGCAAAACGCCGGAACGGTCACCATGTCACTGTTCCAAGGCGAGACACTGCTGGGGCAGCAGACCTTCGATGCATCCCAAATCGCAGAGGGCGGCGTGACCATACTGAGTTTTGAAACGCCCATCGAGGGACTGGTAAACGTACCGCTGACGCTGCGGCTGACAGCGGATTCGCAGGTGGGCAGCGCTGTGTCGCCCATGATGTCCTCTGCGCAAACAGACGGTTTCTCGCTTATATTAAATGGCGCGGAGACGGCTGGAACGCTGTGTTTTTCCGCCGATGGCGAGGACTATATCTGGACGGGACTCCACTATTGGGAGTTCGCAGCGGCGTTCGGGATCCTGCTGGCAGCCTACCTTTTCTGGACGTATCACCGCTGGAAAAATGGAAAACCGACTGCCCTCGTCAAGGCGCTGATGGCCGTCCGAAAGTACCGCTTCCTTATCAAACAACTGGTAGACCGCGACTTCAAGGCCAAATATAAACGCTCCATTTTAGGCGTGTTTTGGAGCTTTTTGAACCCCCTGCTCAACATGGCGGTGCAGTATGTGGTGTTCTCCAACCTGTTCCGCTTCGATATTCCGAATTTTCCAGTTTACCTGCTCTGCGGCAATGTGATCTTCAGCTACTTCTCCGAGTCCTGCGGCATGGCGCTGACGTCTATCATCGGCAATGCCAGCCTTATCACCAAGGTCTACGTGCCCAAATATATCTACCCGCTGACCCGCATCCTGTCGTCCCTTATCAACCTGCTGATTTCCATGATTCCGCTAATTGCGGTGGCGCTGCTGTCGGGTTTGAAGATCACACCGGCGTACATCCTGTCGCTGTACGTGTTCGTCTGTTTGGCGCTGTTCTGCCTCGGTCTCGGGCTGCTGCTGGCGGCGGCAATGGTGTTTTTCCGCGACGTCCAGTTCCTGTGGGGTGTGCTGACCACCATCTGGATGTACCTGACGCCGATTTTCTATCCGGTGTCCATCTTACCGGATAGTATCCACTCCATCGTGGAACTGAACCCGCTGTACTATTATGTGACTTTCGTGCGAAGCTGCATTATTGACGGTATTTCGCCCGAACCCATTATGTACGCCCAGTGCCTGCTGTTCGCGTTGATTGCGCTGGTGGTGGGCGCGGCGGTGTTCAAAAAGACCCAGGACAAATTCGTGCTGTACCTGTGAGGTGTGAAATGAGCGATATTACGATTAGCGTACAGGACGTGGCTATGCGGTTCCGACTGACGGATGACCGCATATTGTCCCTCAAGGAGTTCGTCACCCGCAAGCTCAGCGGCAAGATACAGACCTCGGAGTTTTGGGCGCTGAAGGGCGTTTCCTTCGAGGTGCAGAAGGGCGAGGTGCTGGGCATCATTGGCCGCAACGGCTCCGGAAAAAGCACGCTTTTGAAGTGCATTTCCGGCATTTTGAAGCCCACGAAGGGCAGCGTGACGTGCAACGGCAACATCGTTCCCATGCTGGAGCTGGGCAGTGGTTTTGACCCCGATCTGACGGGGCGGGAGAACGTGTTTCTCAACGGTGCGATCTTGGGCTACACGGAGGAATTCCTGAAAGAGAAGTTCGACGAAATTCACGAATTCTCGGAACTGGGTGCGTTCATCGATGTGCCCATCCGGAACTACTCCAGCGGTATGATGGCACGTTTGGCGTTTTCCGTGGCTACGGTGGTGAATCCGCAGATTCTCATCGTTGACGAAATCCTGTCTGTCGGCGATGAGGCGTTCCAAGCGAAAAGCCGCCAACGCATGATGGAGCTGATGGGCGGCGGCACCACGGTACTGTTCGTCAGTCACAGCCTCCCGCAGATTCGAGAAATGTGCGACCGCGTGCTGTGGCTGGACGGCGGAGAGATGAA
>CAZTHY010000252.1:0-1971 GCA_964613205.1 uncultured Oscillospiraceae bacterium | reverse complement strand
CCCACCAATATCTACAAGAGCTTTACGCCTCCCCGCAAGGGTGTGGGCATGATGCTGGAGGGCAGCGGCAAGGAGACTGTGGAGCAGCTCTTTGGTATCCTGACCACCAAGCACATCATCTGAGAAGGGAGAAACGATCATGTCTACTTTTATGAATACCGACCCCAAGGCGTTCTCCGGCGTTTGGGTCTTTTGTGAGCAGCGTCAGGGCAAGATGATGCCCACCACCTTCGAGCTGATCTCCGAGGGTCGCAAGCTGGCCGACGAGCTGGGCGTACAGCTCTCCGGCATTCTGCTGGGCGACGACGTGGACGGCATCGCTGCCGAGCTGGGCGGCTACGGCGCAGACAAGGTCTACGTCTACAACAGCCCCCTGCTGAAGGACTACACCACCGACGGCTACACCAAGGTCATCACCGACGCGGTGCATGAGTTCAAGCCCGAGATCCTGCTGTTTGGCGCCAGCCATATCGGCCGCGATCTGGCACCCCGCTGCGCCGCCCGTCTCCACACCGGTCTGTGCGCCGACTGCACCCATCTGGACGTTGACCTGAACGGCTACGTCAACTTCCTGCGCACCGGCTCCTCTCTGGACGTGGATTCCATGAGCTTTGAGACGAAGCTGTTCGACGTGAACACCAACCTGAAGATGACCCGTCCCGCTTTCGGCGGCCATCTGATGGCTACCATCGTCTGCCCCCGTTTCCGCCCCGCTATGGCCACCGTGCGCCCCGGCGTCATGAAGAAGCGCGAGTTTGACGCCGCCGGCACCGCCAAGGTGGAGCTGATCCACCCCGCTTTCGAGCTGGCTGAGTGCGACATCAAGACCAAGGTGCTGGAGATCGTCAAGGCCGCCCGCGCCATGGTCGATCTGACCGGTGCTGAGGTCGTGGTCTCCGTTGGCCGCGGCATCGCCAAGGACGTGGAGAAGGGCATTGCCCTGGCCGAGGAGCTGGCTGCCCTCATGGGCGGCGTCGTCGGTGCCTCCCGTGCCGTGGTGGACTCCGGCTGGATGACCGCCGACCATCAGGTGGGTCAGACCGGCAAGACCGTCCATCCCCGCATCTATGTGGCGCTGGGCATCTCCGGTGCTATCCAGCACAAGGCCGGTATGCAGGACAGCGAGTGCATCATCGCCGTGAACAAGAGCGATGTGGCGCCCATCTTTGAAGTGGCGGACTACGGCATCTGCGGCGACCTGTTCAAGGTCGTGCCCATGATGATCGAGGAAATGAAGGCGCTGAAGGCGTAACGAAATACCTCCCTCCCCACAATGGAACCCCCGAAGGTCACCCCTGCCTTCGGGGGTTCACCTTTTGCGGTTTTTTCGCACTTACCGCTTGACAATGCGCCCCGCTTGTGTTAGACTGTTAGCCGATATTTGAAAACGCTGAGAAGGAGACGCGCCCCGCCTCCCTGCCGCGCTTAGAGAGCCGCCGTTTGGTGAAAGGCGGACGGGCAGAAGGATGGGAGACATCACTCCGGAGCAGCCGCCTGATGGCCACAGGCCGTAAGCGCGGACGGAATGGGAGCCGTTACCTTCTCCCCGCCCTATCCTGTAGGGAACAGAGTGGCCGGAAACCGGCAACGAGAGTGGTACCGCAGAGGTTTATTTTGCCTTTGTCTCTTGATGGAGACAAGGGTTTTTTATTTTGTTCAAACCAAATTTTTCATAGGTGAGGAGACACAAGATGGAATACAAAAAGACGCTGAATATGCCCAAGAGCGGCTTTCCCATGCGCGCCGGTCTGCCTGTGCGCGAGCCGGATATGCTGAAGCACTGGGAGGAGCTGGACATCTACAACGAGATGCTGAAGAAGAACGAGGGCAAGCCCCTGTTCAACCTCCACGACGGCCCTCCGTTCTCCAACGGTGCGCTGCACATGGGTCACGCGCTGAACAAGGCGCTGAAGGACTTCATCACCCGTATGTACGCCATGCGGGGCTACTACACCCCCTATATCCCCGGCT
>CAZTHY010000251.1:0-1997 GCA_964613205.1 uncultured Oscillospiraceae bacterium | reverse complement strand
TGCAGCGACTGCTTCGCCAAGATGCGTGAGAACGGCTGATCTGCTGACTGCACACTGTTAAGTAGATAGAGACTGTCCCCCGACCCACGTCGGGGGACAGTTTTGCGTATTTCGGCGAAAGAAAGGGAAAAAGGGTGTTGAAACTTCCGTCCATTTGGGATATACTATACTGGTAAATACAAAATGGAGGTTTTCCACTATGATCGAGATCACGAGAGACACCATCATCGGTGATATTCTGGACGTTGCGCCTCAGACTGCGCCTATCTTCCTGTCCATCGGTATGCACTGCCTGGGCTGCCCCTCTTCCCGCGGTGAGACCGTGGAGGAAGCTTGCGCCGTACACGGCATCGACGTGGACAAGCTGTTGGAGCTGGTGAACGCCGAGGCCAACAAGCCTGTCACCGAGTAAAGCAGGAGCCTTACGCCACGCATACGCTTGCGTATGCGTGGTCGTTTGTGTCATGAGAAGTATGGAGAGGAAGCAGTTGCAGCTCCAGCCGCGGCTGGCGCTGCTGGCAGAGATGGTGCCCCGTAACTGCCGTATGGCGGACGTAGGCACCGACCACGGCTATTTGCCGGTATACCTGATGCAGCAGGGGCACATCGCCGCCGCCATCGCCGCCGACATCGTGGAAGGCCCGCTGGAGCACGCCCGCCGCACCGCCGAGGAATACGGCGTGGAGGGTATCGCTTTCCGCCTGTGTGACGGTCTCTGCGGTATCGCGCCGGAGGAGGCGGACACGGTAGTCATCGCCGGCATGGGCGGTGAGACCATCATCGCCATTTTGGAAGCTGCCCCCTGGACGGCATCGGGGCAGCACACGCTGCTGCTACAGCCCATGACGAAGGCCACCGACCTTCGCCGCTGGCTGGGTGTAAGCGGCTTTACCTTTACAGAAGAGCGATTGGTGTGGGACAAGGGCTATCTCTATCCGGTGCTGCGTGTCACCGGCGGAGGACAGCCGGTGATCCTGACGGAGCGGCAGGCGCTGTGCGGCACGGCGCTGCAAAGCGACCCGCTGTACGGCGACTATCTCACCCAGCACGCGGAGAAGCTCCGCAAGGCTGCCGCCGGACTGCGCCGCAGCCATCGGGAGAACGCCCTGTCGGAGGCCGATGCCATGGAAGCGCTGGCGCTTTCGCTGGAGAAAGAGAGGGACGCACTGTGACCACGGTACGGGACATTGAGAAAAAACTCTACGACTGGGCAAGCCCCGATCTGGCGGAGAGCTGGGACAACGTAGGGCTGCTGGTAGGCGACCCCGACAGTGAGGTGACACGCATACTGGTGGCGCTGGACATCACGCCGGAGGTGGTGGCCGAAGCGGCGGAAACGGGCTGTCAGCTCATCGTCGCCCACCATCCGGTGATGAACTGCGCGTGGCATCCGGTGCAGACCATCCGCACCGACGACCGGCAGGGGAGGGTGCTGACCGCCCTCATCCGCCACCGCATCGCCGCCATCTGTATGCACACCAATCTGGACGCAGCGGAGGGCGGAGTCAACGACGTTTTGGCGCAAACACTGGGGCTTTCCGGCCTCGAACCGCTGACGGAGGAAAAAATTGGGCGAATTGGTACGTTAAAATGCGAATTACCCCTTGTGGAGTTCCTACCGTTTGTGATAAAATCATTAGGCTGCAATGGCTTGCGGTACGTTGACCGGGGCAGAAGCGTCCATCGCGTAGCGGTGGGCGGCGGCGCCTGCGGCTGCTACATTCCACAGGCCATCGCGGCCGGCTGCGACACCTTCGTGACGTCCGACCTGAAGTACAACGACTTCCTGGACACGGAGGGGATCAACCTCATCGACGCGGGGCATTTCCCCACGGAGAACGTGATCTGTCCGCCGCTGGCAGCGTATTTGGCTGCGTCTTTCCCCGCAGCCGCCGTATCCGTTTCGACCGCGCACAGCCGCGAGGTCATCCAATATTGCATAAAGGAGAAGTAAACTATGTCCGGACATTCCAAATGGCACAATATCCAAAAGACCA
>CAZTHY010000250.1:0-1999 GCA_964613205.1 uncultured Oscillospiraceae bacterium | reverse complement strand
CGAGAAGCAAAAACCCACCCCGAAGCAATTCCCAAGACCGTTTGCGAGGATCAAGAGAGCCCCGCTGGGGTGAGGGGATGGCCCCCCCATTTTCTTCTCTTCCCTCCCCCTGCGAGGAGGTGGATTGCCTCCCCTCTTTTCTTTCCCTTGCCTTCCCCTGTGGGGAAGGTGGATTGCCGCGAAGCGGCAAGACGAAAGGGGAGAGCCGGATTTAGGAAATCTCCTACCGATAGTCCCTGCGGAGCGGTCTCTCCCTCAGTCAGCGCAAAGCGCTGCCAGCTCCCTCACAGAGGGAGCCGAGAGGTCTGTACTTCTCCGTGGTACCTGCTTGCGGCGGGATGAGGTCATCCCGCCCTACGAACGGTTCACCGTAAGCCCCTGCGGAGCGGTCTCTCCCTCAGTCGGCTTCGCCGACAGCTCCCTCACAGAGGGAGCCGAGAGGACCGTACTTCTCTTTTAGCGTTTTTATCCCTACTCACCCCACCTCCCGAAAGGAGACCTTACATGGGCAAGATCATCGCCGTGGTGTCCGGCAAGGGCGGCACGGGCAAGACTACTTTTACCGCCAACACAGCGCTGGCGCTGGCGGCAGCCGGCCAGCGGGTGCTGGCCATGGACTGCGACATCACGCTGCGGAACCTCGATCTGGCGCTGGGTCTGTCCGATCGGGCGCTGATGGACTTCTCCGACGTGCTTTCCGGCCGCTGCGCGCTGGCCGATGCCGCCGTGGTGCATCCCAACTACCCCACCCTCTCCCTGCTGACGGCGCCGATGGCCGACAAGCCGCTGGAACTGTCCATCGCCGCCATCCGCCGTCTCGCCGGTGACATTCGGGCGCAATACGACTGGTGCCTTATCGACGCACCGGCCGGATTGGGACAGGGTTTCCGGATGGCCGCCTGCATGGCCGATCAGGTCATCGTCATCACCACCACCGACGTCTCCGCCATGCGGGACGCCCAGCGCACCGCCATGGAGCTGTCCGCCTTCCCCAGCGGCACCGTCCATCTGGTGGTGGGGCGGGTCAACCGCAAAGTCCTGCGCCAGCTCCACACCACCATTGACGACGCCATCGACACGGCGGGGCTGCCCCTCATCGGCGTGGTGCCGGAGGACGAGGACGTGCCCTACTGTCTCAATCGGGGACTGGTGCTGCGGGAGCGGAACTACTACGCCGCCCGCGCCTATGAGAACATCGCCAAACGCATCATGGGGCAGAAAACCCCGCTGATGAAGATATAAAACCACCGAGAATGCCAACGAGAAAGGAGCCTTTCACATGAATCTCGCACTGATGGCACACGACAACCGCAAGGAACTGATGGTACAGTTCTGCACCGCCTACTGCGGCATTTTGGCCAAGCACACCCTCTGCGCCACCGCCCGCACCGGCCAGCAGATCGCCGAAGCCACCGGCCTGCCCATCCACCGCTTCCTGTCCTTCGACCACGGCGGCGGACAGCAGATCGCGGCGCGGATCGCTTATAACGAGATCGACATGGTGCTGTGCTTCAGCGACCCCCGTCAGAAGCACACGGACGATGATATTGCGTATATTTCCCACCTCTGTGACCAAAATAACGTTCCCTTCGCCAGCAATCTGGCCACGGCGGAGATGCTGGTGCTGGGTCTCGACCGCGGCGACCTGGACTGGCGCGACATCGTCAACCCCAAAAGCAAACCGTTCACCGCGTGAAAAAAGAAGCCCGCAAGGGCTTCTTTTTTTGTGCCGCCGTTGGCGGATGATATACCGCTTCGCGGATGATATACCACCCTTCGGGTGGATGATATACCGCCTGCGGCGGATAAAGGCGTATTTCCGTTGTAGGGGCGGACGACCCTGTCCGCCCGATGGAGAGGGTACGGTAAACCGTTCGTAGGGGTCGATGCCCACATCGACCCGTGCGGCGGTAGCCGCCCACATTTATTTGCGCCGGTAGGCGGAAATAAATGTCATTCCGAACCGGTGACCGACGTCACCGGTGTGGGAATCCGTAAC
>CAZTHY010000249.1:0-2003 GCA_964613205.1 uncultured Oscillospiraceae bacterium | reverse complement strand
AAGCAGTAGGAGTTAAACAAGGCTCCCCTTACTTGTAAGGGGAGCTGGCAGCGCGAAGCGCTGACTGAGGGGATTCCCTCGGTGCGGTGCAATTATCCCTTTCGTCATTTGCTTCGCAAATGCCACCTCCCCTTTAAAAAGGGGAGGCTAACGGGCGGACAGAGTCGTCCGCCCCTACGATGAAAATTCTTCCCTATACCCCCTCTCCACATTTTCTGTGGAATCCACGGGGAAAAAGGGTGGACAAGGGGAAAGGGGCAGCAAACAGGGGGAAAGCGGTGGGTTTTTCCTCTCCCCGCTGTGGAGGGGGAAGGCCAGCAAATAAAAGGCTTTTCGCGGTTTTCCCCATTTTATCTGCCTACTACTGAAACTACTGTAAAAAGAAAGATATGATTTGATCGCGAAGAATAGAACCAAAATCTTTTTTCTCTCAAAACGAGAACGGCAAGAAAGGATGTTACGACATGGTACATTTTTCCTGTGAGAAAGCGCTGTTGCAGCAGGCGGTGAGTACCGTCTCCCGCGCTGTGGCCACCAAAAGCTCCATGCCCGCGCTGGAGGGTATCCTGCTGGAATGCGAAGAGGTGCTGCGGCTGTCCGGCTACAATATGCAGACCGGTATCCGCGCCACGCTGGACGCCGACATCGGCGAGAGCGGCCGCATCGTGCTGAACGCCCGCCTGTTCGGTGAGATGATCCGCCGGATGCCCGACGATGTGGTGGTGTTCGACGCGGACGACAAGTTCAACGTCCGGCTGCGCTGCGGCGATGCCAGCTTTGAGCTGCCCGCCCTCAGCGCCAACGATTATCCCGATCTGCCCGAGGTGGATGACGAGTTTTCCGTGGCGCTGGAACAGAAAACGCTGAAATCCATGATCCAGCAGACCAGCTTTGCCGTCTCCGTCAACGAGACGCGGCCTATCCATACCGGCGAGCTGTTCGAGATCAGCGACCAGGGCTTGACCATGGTGGCGGTGGACGGCTTCCGTCTGGCGCTGCGCCGTGAACCGCTGGAGAAGATCGACGGCGGCGCTTTCAAGTTCGTGGCGCCCGGCTCGGCGCTGAACGAGGTGGAGAAGATCTGCTCCGACACCGACGAGCTGATCACCGTGACGCTGGGCAAGCGGCATCTGCTGTTTGAGGCCGGCTCCACGGAGCTGATCTGTCGGCGCTTAGAGGGCGAGTTTTTGGACTACCGCAACGCTATTCCCCGCAACAATCCCATCGGCATTGAGGTGGACAACAAGACGATGCTGGAGAGCCTGGAGCGCGTCAGCGTGGTCATCAGCGAGAAGCTGAAAAGCCCCGTGCGGTGCGTGTTCAGTCAGGACAGGGTGTATATGTCCGCCCGCACCGGCAACGGCGAGGCCAAGGACATCTGCATGGTGCGTGGCGACGGGCAGGAGCTGGAGATCGGCTTCAACAACCGCTATCTCATGGACGCGCTGCGCTACGCCCCCGCCGACACGGTGACGATGCACCTGAACACCGGCATCTCCCCCTGCGTCATCACCCCCACCGATGGCAGCGACGGGTTTTTGTACATGGTGCTGCCGGTGAGACTGAAGGCACAGTGAGGAGTAGAGGCTGCCGGTAAGCCGTTCGTAGGGCGGGATGACCTCATCCCGCCGCACGGTAGAAGGAAACGGCAGAGAATTGAGATTTTTTCGGTAGAAAAAGACATTATCTTCGTAGGGGCGGACGACCCTGTCCGCCCGCCGATAGACCGGAAATTTTTCGGTTTTCGATTGTTGTTTGATAGGAAAAACCGCACCATCGTTGTACGGCGGCGGGGTGAGGTCACCCCGCCCTACGTCCCGTTTACCGTTTGAATTTCAAAACGCAAATATTTCCCTTCTACCGTTTCGGGCGGACAGAGTCGTCCGCCCCTACAACCAGAATTGTGAACCTTACGCCCAAAACAGAAAAAACAACACACATTTATATTAAAACCATGAAAAACAACACTGAAACAATCACCATTCAAACTGAATTCATCAAAT
>CAZTHY010000248.1:0-2006 GCA_964613205.1 uncultured Oscillospiraceae bacterium | reverse complement strand
TACCGCCAACATCATCCCCTCCTCCACCGGCGCCGCCAAGGCCGTGGGCAAGGTCATCCCCGAGCTGAACGGCAAGCTGACCGGTATGTCCATGCGCGTTCCCACGCTGGACGTTTCCGTGGTGGATCTGACCGCCAAGCTGGCGAAGCCCGCCACCTACGCCGAGATCTGCGCCGCCATGAAGGAGGCCTCTGAGGGCGAGCTGAAGGGCGTTCTGGGCTACACCGACGAGGATGTCGTCTCCAGCGACTTCATCGGCGATCCCCGCACCTCCATCTTCGATGCCAAGGCCGGTATCGCTCTGACCGACACCTTCGTGAAGGTCGTCTCCTGGTATGACAACGAGTGCGGCTACTCCAACAAGATGATCGAGCTGGTCCGCCACATGGCTTCCGTGGACCACAAGTAAGCTGTCCCCCATTGCAGAATGCAGCCGCTCCCTTTCCGAACCGCTTCGGAGAGGGAGCGGTTTTTTCGTCTAAAATGGGCCGTGCTCCGATTTTTTCCGCCATCCCGCAACGGGGACGCTGCATTTTTCGTCTGTACCATTAGAATGGACACAGTTCCATCAAAAAGGAGGAGCGATATGAAACGTCTTTTTGCGGTATTGCTGGCGCTGGTGTGCATCCTCGGCCTGACCGCCTGTCGGGAGGATCGGGGGGCTTTGGCCGCCAAGCCGGTCATCTATCTCTACCCGGAGGGCGATGAACAGTGCGATGCCAAGCCGGTGGTTTACTGTTACCCGGAGCAGGGCACGGAGGTCACGGTGACGCTGGACTACGCCGGAGAGTTGACCTGCACCTATCCCGCCTATAATGACGGCTGGACCGTCACCGCCTATCCCGACGGCACTCTGACCGATGCGGACGGTCAGACCTACAACTACCTCTACTGGGAGGGCGTGGATGACATCGACTACGACTTCTCTCAGGGCTTCTGCGTCTCCGGTGCCGACACCGCCGCCTTTTTGGAGGATGCCCTGTCCCAACTGGGGCTGACGCGGCGGGAGGCCAACGAGTTCATCGTCTACTGGCTGCCGCAGATGCAGGAGAACACCTGCAATCTCATCGCCTTCCAGACCGATGTCTACACGGAGGCGGCGAAGCTGACCGTCACGCCGACACCGGACACGCTGCTGCGGGTGTTCATGGCATGGAAGCCTCTGACGCAGCCGCTGGACATCCCCGCCCAGGCCCTCACCGCGCCGGAGCGCGTCGGCTTCACCGTGGTGGAGTGGGGCGGCTGCCGCGTGGATGCACAGCAGTGTGCCAAATAAAATAGGCACAACAAAGGCGGGCGCATCGTAAGATGCCCCCGCCTCTTTTTACATTATGCCAAAAACAGGGAGACGGCACAGTAGACCAGCAGCAAAGCCATGACCGTATTTACCGGCTTTGCGTGTTTGGAAAACAGCCATTTGAAAACAGACCCAAAGGCTGACCAGCAGATGGTGAAGGCAAAGCCGATAAACGCCAGCAGCAGGGCGAAGCCCACCAGCGGCACGACCTGTCCCTGATAGAAGGGCAGAATGTAGGCCTCCATGGACATGATGCAGTAAATGTAGATCTTCGGATTGACAAATTGCAGGAACAAGCCGGATAAAAAGCCGTCCCGGGAGTGGTTTTCCTCAATACTGTCGGAGCTGCGGAAGGTCTCCCACGCAAGATAGAGCATATAGGCAGCTCCGACGATCAGCATGGGCAGCTTGATCTTCGGGATAAACGCGGAGAGTACGCTGCAAAAAAGAGTACACAGCAGCATCACGATGGAAAAGCCCACCCAAATTCCAAAATTGAATGGCAGCGCGCCTCGGAAGCCCTTCCGGCTTCCGTTGGACATGGACATGATGTTGTTCGGCCCCGGCGTGGCCGCAGTCACCACGGCGTAGGTCAGAAACGAGATCCAGTTGAACATAATTGACATCCTTTCACGCAAATGATATGATAGAAATACAGAAGTCCGATATATCGGATTTCTCGTATATTGTACTGCAAGTTTAATATATT
>CAZTHY010000247.1:0-2018 GCA_964613205.1 uncultured Oscillospiraceae bacterium | reverse complement strand
TGGTGGTCAACACCTCCCGCGGCACCAACGTGGACGAGGCCGCTCTGCTGGCCGCGCTGGAGTCCGGCAAGGTGCGTGCCGCCGGTCTGGACGTGTACGCCGACGAGCCCGCCAGCAACGTGGCGCTGTACAGCCATCCCATGGTGTCCTGCACGCCCCATATCGGCGCTGCCACCAACGAGGCGCAGGAGCGCATCGGCGTGGAGATCGTGGACATCATCAAGAACTTCTGAGACACACCGCAATAAAAAAGAGAGCCGCAAGGCTCTCTTTTTTTGCACTTTTTCACTTCATATACGGTGCGGCGCGCTGGAGCAGCTTTTTGTACACCCGCTCCACCATCCACGGCTCCGTGGAGGCCGTGGCCACCTCCTCCGGCAGAAACCAGCCTACGGCGCTGTTTTCGTCGGGCTTGGCGCGGAGGGATTCCTCTCCCGCCGCCAGCAGGTACGTCACATTCAGGTGGAGATGGGAGGGGACGTAGACCCCCTTCTTCTCGTGGCCGTCCACGGTGAGACATTCCAGCGAGAAGATACCGCTTTGCAGCGGTGTCAGATGGACAAGCCCTGTCTCCTCCTGTACCTCGCGGGTGGCCACCGCCAAAAGGTCGTCCTCGCCGTCGGCGTGGCCGCCTGTCCACGACCAGGAGCGGTACAGGTTGTGGTACACCATCACCACCCGCTGGTGGTCGGGGCTGATCACCCACGCCGAAGCGGTAACGTGACCCACGGTGTTCTCCCGCGTCAGCGCATCGGGATTGCGCCGCAGAAAGTCCAGCATTAACTGCCGGTCGTTGACCTCCTGCTCGATGAGGGGCGAAAAGCGCTGGATTTCCCGTATGACCCGCTCCATGGCGTCACTTCCTTTCCACAAGTCGTTCCGCTATCATACCACGATTTTCCCGCCGGTGCAACCGAAAGATACCGTTGCGCCGGCGGAAAAAGGGGCGTATAATGGAGAAAATCGAGAAACGAGGTGGCGGATATGACCTTTGGCTTTATCGGAACCGGCAACATGGGCGGCGCACTGGCGCGTGGACTGGCGGCCAACGTAGCGGGAAAGGACATCTACCTGTTCAACCCCACGTCGGCCAAGGCGGAAGCGCTGGCGGCGGAATTGGGCGGTGTCGTGGCATCGGCGGAGGACATCGCCGGTCGGTGCGACTTTATCTTTTTGGGCATGAAGCCCCATCAGGTGGAGTCGGCGCTGGCGGCGCTGCGGCCTGTGCTGGCGGCGCGGCAGGAGAAAGCGGTGCTGGTGTCCATGGCGGCCAGTGTCACGCTGGAGGAGCTGGAAAAGTGGGCGTTTGAGGGCTGCCCCGTCATCCGCATCATGCCCAACACCGCCTGTGCCGTAGGCGAGGGCGTGACGCTGTACGCCTGCAATAGCGCCGTAACGGCGGCGCAGAGGGAGACGTTCCTGACCGCCATGGCGGGCTGCGGCCGCACGGAGGCGCTGGCGGAGTCCCTTATCGACGCGGGCAGCGCCATCGCCGGCTGCGGCGGCGCCTTTGCCTGTCTCTTTATGGAGGGCTTGGCCGACGGCGGCGTGGCCTGCGGTCTGCCCCGTGACAAGGCCAACACCTTTGCCGCCCAGATGCTGCTGGGTGCGGCGCGGCTGGCGCTGGAAAGCGGACAGCCTTTCGGCGCCATGAAGGACGCAGTGTGCTCCCCAGGCGGCAGCACCATCGCCGGTGTCCGTGCGCTGGAAAACGGCGCCTTCCGCGCTGCCGCCATGAACGCCGTCATCGCCGCGTATGAAAAAACAGCGGCGTTGGGGAAGTAGGGGCAACGCCGAAATATTCGTAGGGGAGGGGCTCTGCCCCTCCCTTCGTTTGCCGGAAAACCGCGCTTCTTTCGTAGGGGTCGATGCCAGCCACCCTGCCTTTTCGTAGGGGTCGATGCCCACATCGACCCGCACGGACGCACCGCCGCGAATGAAAAATGGCGGTGAGAGGAAAGGAGTGCGGTAATCGGGACGTAGGGCGGGGTGACCTCACCCCGCCGTGCGGCGATAGC
>CAZTHY010000246.1:0-2037 GCA_964613205.1 uncultured Oscillospiraceae bacterium | reverse complement strand
GCATTTGGAGGTGGTAGCTGTGGAGGGCGGGGCGGGTGATCAATTCCCTGTCCTCCGTGCCGTAGAGCCAATCGCCGGTGAGGGGGTGGCCGATGGCGGCCATGTGTACCCGAAGCTGGTGAGTGCGGCCGGTGGTGGGCGTCAGGCGCAGCAGCGCACGGCCATTGTGTTCCGCCAGCACCTCATACCGCGTGTGGGCGGGCAGGCCGTCGGGATCGGGCTGGCGCTTGAGGATCGAGCCCTCCGCCCGTCCCAAGGGCAGGTCGATGGTGCCGGCGGCGGGGCTTGGCACGCCCTCGCAGACGGCGCGGTAGTCGCGCCGGAAATTGTCGGTGTGGAGCTGCTGCATACAGAGGGCGTGGATGTAGCCCGTTTTGGCGATGGCCATGACGCCGGTGGTGCCGCGATCCAGCCGGTTCACGCCGTGAAAGCTGTCGCTTTTCAGGTAATAGGCCGCCGCACCGGCGATAGTCACCGTCTCCTCCGTCAGGGCGGCGGGGTGGATGGCGATACCGGCGGGCTTGTCGATGAGCAGCAGGTCGTCGTCCTCGTAGAGGATCGACAGCGGGAAGTCCACCGGACGGATGTGGGGGTTCTCCCCTGCCGTGTCGGACACGTCGGCGGCCAGCGTGTCGCCTTCGTGCAGGATATGGCTGACGAACACCGGCTGGCCGTTGACGGTGATGGCCTCCCGAAATTTCAGCCGACTGAGAAAGCTGCCGGCGATATGCCACCGCTCTTTCAGCACCGATTTCACGGTCTGGCCGTCCTCGGCAGCGGTGACGATGTGGTGCAGCACCCGCATGGCTATCCCTCCCTTTGCAGAAATTGGTAAAAGTATAGCACAATTTGCAAATAGTATAGCACAACGGCGGAAGATGTGCTATACTTATGGCAAGAAATTCAGAAAAGAGGTATGCACCATGGCGTCTAAGGTCTATTTTGCGGACTTCCACACCACCTATCGGGAGAATTTACAGCAGAAGCTGACCCGTCTGCTGCAAACGGCGGGGATGGGCGACATCGACTTCGCGGGAAAATATGTGGCCATCAAGCTCCACTTCGGCGAGATGGGCAATCTGGCCTATCTGCGTCCCAACTGGGCGAAAACCGTGGCGGATTTCATCAGGGAGCGGGGCGGCAAGCCCTTCCTCACCGACTGCAACACCCTCTATGTGGGCAGCCGGAAGAACGCCCTTGACCATCTGGACAGTGCCATGCTCAACGGCTTCTCCCCCATGACCACCGGCTGTCAACTCATCATCGCCGACGGTCTGAAGGGCAACGACGAGGTAGAGGTACCGGTGGTGGGCGGCGAATATGTGGAAAAGGCCAAGATCGGCCGTGCCCTTATGGACGCCGACATCGTGGTGTCCCTCACCCACTTCAAGGGTCACGAGGAGGCGGGCTTCGGCGGGTGTTTGAAGAACATCGGCATGGGCGGCGGTAGCCGCGCCGGTAAGATGGAGCAGCACAGCGCCGGTAAGCCCAACGTGAAGGAGAAGCGGTGCGTGGGCTGCGGCCAGTGTACCCACATCTGCGCCCACAGTGCCATCACCGTCAGCGACAGGAAGGCCGCCATCGACCACAGCAAGTGCGTCGGCTGCGGACGCTGCATCGCCATCTGTCCCCGCGACGCCATCGAGCCGGCCAACGACGAGGCCTTCGACAACCTGAACCGGAAGATCGCCGAGTACACCAAGGCGGTGGTGGATGGCCGCCCCTGCTTCCATATCTCGCTGGTGCTGGACGTGTCGCCCAACTGCGACTGCCACGCGGAGAACGATGTGCCCATCGTACCCAACGTGGGTATGTTCGCATCCTACGATCCGGTGGCGCTGGACGCCGCCTGTGCCGCCGCCGTCATGGCGCAGCCGCCGCTGCAAGGCTCTCTCGCCGAGAACGGCCAGCGCGGTGACGACCATTTCCACCACGTCCACCCCGACACCGACTGGCGCACCTGTCTCGCCCACGGTGAAAAGCTGGGGCTGGGCAGCATGGAGTATGAATTGGTGAAGATTTGAAAAAAGAAGCCCG
>CAZTHY010000245.1:0-2037 GCA_964613205.1 uncultured Oscillospiraceae bacterium | reverse complement strand
TTTTTCTTGCTTTTTATACCAGCGCTGCGTAGTAGATGGCGCCGAGGGATTGGCCGAATTGGGCTACGGTGTTGTTGGTGGCGGCCAGTTGGCGCGTCAGCGGCGTTTCCGCCATGTCCTCGTCCGCCCGCTCCAGGCGGATGTGGGGTGCCGTCTCACGGCAGCCCTCTGCCAGCAGGTCAAAGCACGCCGGTTCCTTGACGAAGCGGCCAAAGAGGTACCGCGTGTCCGTCTCCGGCTGCAAAAGCAGCGCCATTTCGCGGCTGATGTGGCCGATGTGGCGGCCGATGCGGCGAAAGACGTTGGCGGCACCCTCGCTGCCTGCCGCGGCCTGCGCCATAAGATGGGCAAGACACGGTTTCCGCTGCTCCGGTGCCATGGTGAGAACGCCGTTTTCCCAACGGACGAAATCCGCCAGCAGCACGGGGTCTTCCTCGTAGGCCAGCCGGAAGGCGGCGGACTGCCCCAAATAGCGGCGGCCACCGGCCAGACCGGAGTTTTCGTTGCGGGTACCGCGGATGTCCTCCAGCGGGAACTGCCGCTGGGTGAAGCTGCCCAGATCGAGGATGAAGTCGTACAGCTCCAGCGGCATCTCCGGCACGGTGCCCTCCGGTGTCAGGCAGCCCATACCGAAGTCGGTGCCGATGGCGTGGGCGATGACGCCGCCGCTGAAATCCGGCGCACCGTCGCCCCAGGCCAGCTCGGCGGCGGCGGTGAAGGCGGCGATGTGGCCATCGTTGGTCATGTGGAGCGCACCGTCGGGGCGGCACAGGGGGCGAAGCTGCTCCAGCAGCCCGCCAAGACGCTCAAAGGCCGTCTCGTAGTCCTCTGCCGTGTTTTGGCGCATCCCCTGCGTTTTCGGCGTTTCGCCGCCGATGATACGGTCACGGAGGACGATGTCGGGGAAGCTGACACCCATGATGTCCGCCGGCAAGCAGGCGCAGCCCGCCGTGGCCGATTCCATCTCCGTCACGGTGGCCTCCCGCGCCAACGCCGTTTGCAGAGCGGGGGTGATACCGGCGGCGCAGGCGCACAGCAGTCTGGCCAGCACCACGATGGGGCGGAGGATTTCCTCCGGTGTGGCGTAATCGGCGGGGTTCCAGTCGAATTCCTTGACGCACAGCAGCGTCCCGTCACGGCTGACAGCCCCCTTGATATCGGTGCCGCCGATGTCCAGTCCCACGCAGACACCCTCGCTGCACCGTGCCACGGCACGGCGGAACCGCACCGTCAAATCGCCGCCGGTTTTGGCCGCCGGCGGGGCGGGGACGTAGTTCGCCCTGTCCTCCACGGTAAAGGTGAAGGGCAGCGCGCCGAAAGCGCGGCAGAAGCGGCGGGCGATCTGCACCGTTTTGCCGTAGCCGGTGGGATGGGCGAGAAACAGCTCCCGCACCTGCGCCAGCAGCTCCGCCGCCTCCCGTTCCCGCTGATCGAGGTAGAACACCGCCTTCCGCCCGCCGCAGCCGCAGAGGGCGTTGTAGACGCAGGCGGCACCGTAATCCAGCACGAAGCGGCGCTGCGCCTCCCCCTGCCAGCGGGGCAGAGGCAGCGGAATGTCCCGCAGGGAGCCGTCCCACAGCGTCAGCTGCAACGTCACGTCAATGCGGTTTTCCATGGCACCGCACTGCCACCGCACCTCCGGCAGCCACACCGGCCGTCCGGCGCTGCCCTCCGCCAGCCAATAGTCCAGCATATACTTGCTCCTTTCGTAAGAAAAAGCGCCGTTGGCGGCGCTTTTTCCTGTCTGTTAGCCGAGAACGTGAACTTCTTCGGGGTTGAACACCAGCGAGCATTCCTCGCCCACCTGATAGATACGCTTGTTGCGGGGGTTGTTCTCCGCCAGCTTCACCAGCGTGTCGCCCACCATGACGTGGTAGTTATGGTAGCTGCCCATGAAGCAGGACACCACCACCTTGCAGGGCAGGCCGCCGCTCTCCGCCAGCGTGGCGGACTCGGGGCGCAGCACCACGGTGTACTCGTGGCCGGTCTCCAGACCGCCGCGGCTGGCCACCGGCACATCATGGCCGTTGATGTCCA
>CAZTHY010000244.1:0-2041 GCA_964613205.1 uncultured Oscillospiraceae bacterium | reverse complement strand
CATAGTATCATAAACCTGTGATTAAAATTCGACGTTTGTTTAGGAGGCGAGGGCATGACCCAGCGGGAGCGGCAGATTTTGGAGTGGATCCGTGAAAATCCCATGATCTCCCAGCAGGAGCTGGCGGAGAAGGCGGGCATCACCCGCTCCAGCGCGGCGGTGCATATCTCCAACCTGATGAAGAAAGGCTGTATCGCGGGGCGGGGTTACCTGCTGCGGGAGGAGCCCTACATCGTGGTGCTGGGCGGCGTCAACATGGACATCGGCGCGGTGTCCAGCCAGCCGCTGGTGCCCCGCGACTCCACCCCCGCCCGCGTTACCACTTCGCTGGGCGGCGTAGGACGAAATATCGCCCACAACCTGTGCCTGCTGGGGGAGCAGACCTCCATGGTGACGGTGCTGGGCGACGACGGCTTCGCCCAGACGGTGCGGGAAAACGCGGCGGACATCGGCCTTGACCTGCGCCACAGCGCCACCATCCCGGGCGGCCGCACCGGCACTTACCTCTTTATTGACGACTGTGACGGCGATATGGCGCTGGCGGTAAACGACATGGCCATCTACGACCACATGACGCCGGAATTTCTCCGCCAGCGGCTGGATTTCATCAACCGCGCCGCGCTGGTGGTGGTGGAGACCAATCTGCCGGAGGTGTCCCTCCACTGGCTGTGCGCTCACTGCACCGCACCGCTGATGGCCGATCCGGTATCCACCATCAAAGCGCCGCGCTTGCTGCCGGTGCTGGGGCAGTTGACGGCGCTGAAGCCCAACCGGATGGAGGCGGAGCTGCTGTCCGGCGTACCCATCACCGACGACGCTTCCGCCGCCAAGGCAGCGGAGGTGCTGCTGGGTACGGGGCTGAAACAGGTGTATATCTCGCTGGGCAGCGACGGCGTGTTTGCCGCCGACCGGCAGGGACACACCGCCCGCATCCCCTGTCCCCGCGTCAAGGTGGTCAACGCCACCGGCGGCGGTGACGCCATGGCCGCTGCGCTGGCCTCCGGTATCGCCCACGGCTGGGCGCTGGAAAAATGCGCTCAGATGGCGGCAGGTGCCGGTGCGCTGGCCTGTACCGCCGAGACCACCATTCACCCGGGCATGAGCTGGGAGAATATACAGTACATCTTGGACCAACAATAAATGAACTTTGCAGGAGGATATATATCATGAATCGTTATTTGGACGTTGCCCCCGAGGTACAGGCCGCGCTGGACGCCGGCAAGCCCGTTGTGGCGCTGGAAAGCACCATCATCAGCCACGGTATGCCCTATCCGCAGAACGTGGAGACGGCGCTGAAGGTGGAGCAGATCATCCGTGACGGCGGCGCGGTGCCCGCCACCATCGCCATCATCGGCGGCCGCCTGAAGGCCGGTCTGACGACGGAGGAGATCGACTATCTGGGCAAGACTGGCGCCGGTGTCACCAAGGCCAGCCGCCGTGACCTGCCTGTGCTGGTGGCGCAGAAGAAGGACGGTGCTACCACCGTTACCACCACTATGATGATCGCCGCCATGGCGGGCATTCAGGTGTTCGCTACCGGCGGTATCGGCGGTGTCCACCGCGGTGCCGAGACCACCATGGACATCTCCGCCGACCTGGAGGAGCTGGCGCAGACGCCGGTGATGGTGGTGTGCGCCGGTGCCAAGTCCATCCTCGACCTTGGCCTGACGCTGGAGTATCTGGAGACCCACGGCGTGCCTGTCATCGGCTATCAGACCGAGGAACTGCCCGCCTTCTACACCCGCAAGTCCGGCTTCGGCGTGGACTACCGCATGGACACCCCCGCCGAGATCGCCGAGGCGTTCCACGTCAAGCGTGCGCTGGGTCTCAAGGGCGGTATGCTGGTGACCAACCCCATCCCCGAGGCATATTCCATGGACGCCGATGCCATCAACGGCGCCATCGCCGAAGCGGTGGAGGAAGCCAAGGTGCAGGGCATCCACGGCAAGGCCACCACCCCCTTCCTGCTGGCCAAGATCAAGGACATCACCGGCGGCAGCAGTCTGGACGCCAACATCCAGCTGGTGTACAACAACGCCCG
>CAZTHY010000243.1:0-2077 GCA_964613205.1 uncultured Oscillospiraceae bacterium | reverse complement strand
GCGCCCTCCACGTCGGAGAGCATACTGTTCACCGCCTCGAACACGTCGCCGCACCGGTCGTAGTAGTAGCCCAAAAGCTGCGCCACCACCTCGGTGTCGGTGTCGGAACGGAACGTGCAGCCCTGCCGGATGAGCTTTTCTTTCAGGCGGGCGAAATTCTCGATAATGCCGTTATGTACCACGGCAAAGCGGCCATCGCCGCTGACGTGGGGATGGGCGTTGACCTCGTTGGGCTCACCGTGGGTGGCCCAGCGGGTGTGGCCGACGCCTACGGTGCCGACCAACTTGCTGCCGTCCTCCGTCCGCTCCGCCAGCGCCGCCAGGCGCCCCGGCGTTTTACACACCTGCAAACCGCCGCCGCACACCGCCATACCGGCGGAGTCGTAGCCGCGGTACTCCAAACGGCGCAGACCATCCAGCAGGATCGGGGCGGCCTGACGCTGCCCCACATAACCTACGATTCCACACATAATTCGATTTACTCCTTCCGATAGTTCTGTAAAGAGGGTCAACGTATCGTCCCTCTGTCTCGGAAGGTCAAACTCGCAGACCATTTGCCTTCACATCCGGTCGCAGTCCCTCTGTTTTGCGGTCACCCGCATATTTAAGACTGCGTGCGCGGCCGGACACCGCGGGAGAGCATCCGCCGAATTTTCGATCACTCTCCTCCTCGTTATCCCTCACGGCTTTCCGCCGGAGGGCACATGGCGCTTTGTGTCGGATATGCTCCGAAAGTCCTCCTTTCCTTTCTGCGAACGTCTATCACCTCCGGCGTGGCCGGCGGATCACATAAAACCCGCCCTTGCGGGACATACTGCCCCTGTATGAAAGGGGGCGCTGCTATGGCCACCGCGTTTTTCCGCACGGTGATCCTGTATCTTTTGCTGGTGGCGGCACTGCGGCTGGGCGGCAAGCGGCAGATCGGGGAGCTGGAGCCCATCGAGCTGGTGCTGACGCTGCTGATCTCCGACTTGGCCTCGGTTCCCATGCAGGATTTCGGGGAGCCGCTGCTCAACGGCGTGGTGCCTATCGTGACGCTGATCGCCCTGTCCACGCTGCTCAGCGCCGTCAGTCTCCGGTGCG
Source organism: uncultured Oscillospiraceae bacterium (assembly GCA_964613205.1). Taxonomy (GTDB): domain Bacteria; phylum Bacillota; class Clostridia; order Oscillospirales; family Oscillospiraceae; genus Vescimonas. Next base: position 994 of record CAZTHY010000243.1, on the reverse strand, counting down.
TCCGGTTCCGGAATCTCGTCTCCGGCGAACCGGCGCTGGTGGTGCGGGAGGGGCAACTACAGCAGCAGGTCATGCGCCGCAGCCGTCTCACCATCGACGAAGTGCTGGAGCAGCTTCGGGGACAGGGCATCACCGACCTGAACGACGTGAAATACGCCGTGCTGGAGACCAACGGGCGGCTGTCCGTCCTGCCTTACAGCCGCTGTCAGCCGGTGACGGCCTCCCAGCTGGGGCTGGACGTACCGGAGGACGTGTCCCTCCCCGCCGTGGTCATCAGCGATGGCCGCGTCATGACCGACACCCTCCGCCGGTGCGGACGGGATGAGCGGTGGCTGGCGCAGGAATTGAAGCGGCAGGGCGTGCAGCAGCCGCAGGACGTGTTCCTGCTGACGCTGGACGGTCAGGGCACCGTATGCTGCCAGCGAAAGGAGGCGGCCACATGAAGTCCTTCACCATCCCTGTGACCGTTTTGGCGGTGGTGCTGTCCCTCATTCTGCTGTCCGCCCACTGTCTCACCCGCCTTGGTGACGGCTGGCAGGAGGCGGCGGATGCACTGTCCTCCGCTGCACTGGCAGGGGATATGGTGCAGGCGCAGCAATCGCTGGACACGCTGGAACAGCGCTGGCAGCGCCACTCGCTCTACTTGGAGCTGGTGCTGTCCCACACCTCATTGGACGAGGTGGACGTGCTGCTCCATCGGGCGAGGGCGCAGTGCCATACCGGTGACAGCGCCGGTCTTGCCGCTTCGGCGGCGGAATTAGGCGCAAAGCTCGCCCTGCTGGTGGATTCACAGCAGGTACGCTGGGGCAATATATGGTAGCTTACTTCTCGCTCAGCAGCTTGTTCAGCTCGCTCATGAAGGTGTTGATGTCCTTGAACTGACGGTAGACGGAGGCGAAGCGGACGTAGGCCACCTCGTCGGCCTTTTTCAGCTTATCCATCACCTTTTCACCGATCATGTCGGTGCTGACCTCACGCTCCAGGGAGTTTTGCA
>CAZTHY010000242.1:0-2098 GCA_964613205.1 uncultured Oscillospiraceae bacterium | reverse complement strand
GCATCCGCGACGAGCTGAAGGCCAAGGGCATCGAGCTGACCGACATCCCCAACGGCGCCAAGTGGAAGAGAGCGTAAACGCATAAAAAGCATAAAAGCATAAAAAAGACCGCCGAAAGGCGGTCTTTTTTGGAACCAAATTTTGTCTCCCTGCGTCTAATGGGCAGAACGTTAAGGAGGTACGGCTATGAGACGAGTGAAAGCGGTTTTGTGCGGTGTGCTGGCGGCGGTGATGCTGGCGGGATGCGGCGGACAGGGAGCTGCGGGCGGCGACGAGCTGCCGGCCAAGAGCATCGACCTGACACCCTACACGGTGGTGCAGGCGCTGTACCCCGTCTATCCCGCCCAGCCCAACGACGAGGATTTCATCAAGCTGAACGGAGAGTGGGACGACGAGGGTTACATGGCGGCGTGGGACGCTTACGAGGAGGGCTTGAAGGCCATCGGCAAGTGGCAGCGCATCGACGTGGAGACGGAACCGGTGACGGCGTTTGCCCAGCGGACGGCGGCGCAGGTGTTCACCGAGGGCAGCAACACCGTCTATTCGCCGGTGAGCCTCTATGTGGCGCTGGCCATGCTGACGGAGCTGACGGCGGGGGACAGCCGCCAGCAGGTGATGGACTTGCTGGGTGCGTCGGACAGTGACGCGCTGCGCCAGCACATCCACGACCTGTGGCTGTCGCTGTACTGCGACGACGGCAGCACCACCAGCATCATCGGCAACGCGGCGTTCCTCAACGACAGTCTCGACTACAAGCAGGAGGGACTGGACGTGCTGGCGGACAGCTACTACGCCGGTCTCTACCGTGTGCCGATGGGCACCGCAGAGGCGGACGCGGCGGTGCAGAGCTGGATCAACCAGCAGACCGGCAATTTCCTCAAAGAGGCGGCGGGGGACGTGGTCACCGACGTGGAGACGCTGCTGATGCTGGTCAATACCTTATATTATAAGGCGGCGTGGGCGGATGAGTTCAGCAAGTCGTCCACCCGTGAGGACGTGTTCACCAGCGCCGACGGCGTGGAGCAGACGGTGGACTTCATGCACCGCACCGAGAGCTACGACCGCTACCTGCGGGGCGACGATTTCACCGCCGCGTCTCTTTCGCTGCGGGGCGGTGACCGGATGGTGTTCGTGCTGCCGGACGAGGGCGTAGCACCGGAGAGCTTGCTGCAGCGGGAGGGATTCCTGGCTGCCATGACGGAGCAGGGCGAAGTGACCCGTGACGACATCGCCCGATCGGGCATGGCGGAGATCGTGTGGTCGGTGCCGAAATTCGACGCATCCTCCACCACGAATCTGAAAGGCGCATTGCAATCACTGGGCGTGACGGACGTGTTCGACGAGAGCAAGGCCGACCTGTCGCCGCTGACGGACATGGAGACGGCGGTGTCGCGGGTGAGCCAGTCATCGCGGGTGAAGGTGGACGAGCAGGGCGTGGAGGCGGCAGCCTTCACCGTCATCACGGCGGACACCGCCATGCTGGAGCCGGAGGACGTGACCACCATCGAGATGGACATGGACAGACCCTTCCTGTTCCTCATCGTAAACGACGGTGTGCCCACCTTCATCGGCACGGTGAACACCGTATTGTGACAAAAGATGGCCGAAAATGGCAAATAATAGCTGTCGGCAAATGGCACAAAAAATAAGTGAAAATTTTGTGAAGAAATCTGAAAAATCCTCTTGACATAAGGGGATTTTTCCTTTATATTATATGGGTACGCGCGCGAGGGGTTGTACACACCCGGAGGCGTTTACACTGCGATGAACCGGGAGATTGCTCCGCAAGGAGGTAACTTTCGGGGAGTATGTCCGATAATCGGGCGGCTGAGAGATTTCTGTTCGTCGGCGTAGATCGCCGCCGCCAGAAGGACACCGGCCTTTTCGCCGGTGTTTCTTATGAGCCGGAATGATACGCACGGAACGGCGTATAAGAAATTTCCCGCCGTACGGCATTGGTCAAAGCAACAAAAACCGTACGAATTTTATGGAGGAACGAACCAAATGGCAAAAGAAATGATCCGCATTCGCCTGAAGGCCTACGACCATCAGGTCATCGACCAGAGCGCAGAGAAGATCGTCGAGACCGCCAAGCGCA
>CAZTHY010000241.1:0-2108 GCA_964613205.1 uncultured Oscillospiraceae bacterium | reverse complement strand
GAGGGGTTCCTCTCCGTCTCCGTCACGCTGGACGAAAATCAGGCGCTGCCGCTGCTGCGGCGGTCGGTGGTGGTGCCCGGCTCCGCCGCTATGGACTTCATCAAGGATGCCTGCACCGACGCCTACGACCGGCTGATCTTCCCCTCGCTGGAGCGGGAAATGCGGTCAATGTTGACGGAACAGGCCAATGAAGGGGCAATTGGACAATTTGCTCTGAATTTGAAGCCGCTGCTCATGCAGCCGCCCGTCAAGGGAAAAGTCACCATGGGGCTGGATCCCGGCTACCGCATGGGCTGCAAAGTGGCGGTGGTGGACGGCACCGGCAAGGTGCTGGATACCACCGTGGTGTACCCCACCTACGGTGAACGACAGAAAAACGAGGCCATAGCCACGCTGGCCAGGCTCATCAAGAAGCACGATATTTCGCATATTGCCATTGGCAACGGCACCGCCAGCCGCGAGACGGAACAGATGGCGGTGGAGCTGATCCGGCAGGTCAACGCAGCCGGCGGTGACGTCAGCTACATGATCGTCTCCGAGGCCGGCGCGTCGGTTTACTCCGCCAGCAAGCTGGCGGCGGAGGAGTTCCCGCAGTTTGACGTAAACCTGCGCAGCGCCGTGTCCATCGCGCGGCGGCTGCAAGATCCACTGGCGGAGTTGGTGAAAATCGACCCCAAGGCCATCGGAGTGGGGCAGTATCAACACGATATGCCGCAGAAACAACTGGACGAGGCGCTCAGCGGCGTGGTAGAGGACTGCGTCAACGCCGTGGGCGTGGATGTGAACACCGCCTCCCCCTCCCTGCTCCAGCGGGTAGCGGGTCTGAACGGTACGACGGCTAAAAATGTGGTGGCATATCGGGAAGAAAACGGTATTTTCACCTCCCGCGCGCAAATCAAGAAGGTACCCAAGCTGGGGCCCAAGGCGTTCCAGCAGTGCGCTGGATTCCTCCGCGTGCCAGAGAGCAAGAGCGTGCTGGACAACACCGCCGTCCACCCCGAAAGCTACGACGCGGCGAAAGCGCTGCTGGAGCTGATGGGCTTCACTCTGGCAGATGTGAAGGCAGAGCGCATTGGCGATTTGCCGTCAAGATTGAAAATCTACGGTGAGGACAAGGCGGCCGCCGCCATCGGCGTAGGCGTACCTACCCTGCGGGACATCGTGACGGAGCTGCTGAAGCCGGGACGGGACGTTCGCGACTCGCTGCCCCAGCCCATCCTCCGCACCGACGTGTTGGAAATGAAGGACTTGAAGCCCGGCATGGTGCTCACCGGAACGGTGCGAAACGTCATTGATTTCGGCGTTTTTGTAGACATTGGCGTCCATCAGGACGGACTGGTACACATCTCGCAGGTGTCCAATAAGTTCATCCGCCACCCCTCCGAGGTGGTGTCCGTAGGCGACGTGGTGAAGGTGGTCGTGCTGGAAGTGGACGAGAAGAAAAAGCGTATCGGCCTGAGCATGAAGCAGGCGAAATGAGCCGGTTCTGATTCTCACTTTTTCGGTAATTTGCTGTTTTGCGATTAAGCGCGGGAGGGTTTTTTGATGAACGTAGATCGTCTTACAATGTACCATATTTCCCGACAAAACCACTGGAAAGTGGGCGATATTCTCACCGCTGGCGTTGAAGATAACGAGTTTTGGAGTATCTGCAAGGACTACAACAGGACGTTCAAGGTGGACGGTCGGGAGATGACCGTGTTCGAGATGATCAACACTGTCGAGACGTTTGAAGTCTCCCAGCAAAACATCCGCTTCCTCTACATGGTCATCAAGAGAATCTCCAAAGAGTACGCTTTTTACGTCAGAGAGCAGATTTTTGAAGCTGTTAGGCGAGAATCTTTTTCGCAGTTACCGAGCAGGCAGAAATGTTTGTGGGTCTGCGAGCAGGATCAGATCTCCTTTTGGGCGGACTCCAAGACCGACAAGGAGCCGCGCCGCCTGCTGACGCTGGAGCTGACCGGCGACCTGTTCTGCGGCGACGACTACTGGCTGGACGCCGACACCTTCTCCAGCCTCACCTACACCGACCGCGCCCACCACTACTGGGCAGGCGAATTGAGCGATGATCCGCACAAAGAATTTTTATTCACCGGCACAGCAGTCGT
>CAZTHY010000240.1:0-2128 GCA_964613205.1 uncultured Oscillospiraceae bacterium | reverse complement strand
CCCGCATATACTCTCCCATCAACAACTGGGAGGGGATCAACATGAACCGGCTTGATGCGGTGGCTTGGTTTCGCGGGGCGCATCCGGAGCAGGGGAGTTTGCGGGTGCAGGTGTCGGCGGCGAGGGGTGTGTTTCCGATAGCGGGGGCGGAGGTGGAGGTGTACCGCGACTTCGGCGGCGTGCGGGAGACGTTCTACACCGGCGTTACCGACGAATCCGGCATCATCGACGGCATACTCCTGCCTGCCCTGCCGGCGGTGTGGGGACAGTCGGCGGACACGGCGGGCATCAGCGGCACGGACTACACCGTGACCGTCCGCCATCCCCATTACGGGGAACAGGAGCAGCAGGTATTGATCTTCCCACGGGTGGAAACGCTGCTGTCCGTCTCGCTGACACCTGGCGGAGGGGAGGCGTAGCCATGCCCTATCCCGTAGTACCGGAGTATATCACCGTCCATTTAGGCGCACCGGACGCGGCGGCGGCCAACGTCACCGTGCCCTTTACCGCCTATCTGAAGAACGTGGCGGCCAGTGAGCTGTACCCCACATGGAACGAAAACGCCCTCCGCGCCAACCTGCTGGCGCAGAGCTCCGTGGCGCTGAATCGGGTGTATACCGAGTTTTACCGCAGCCGTGGCTATAACTTTGACATCACCTCCAGCACCCAGTACGATCAGGCGTATGTGGATGGCCGCGCCACCTTTGAAAACATCAATACGCTGGTGGATGAGCTGTTCAACAACTACATCGTCCGGCGGGGCAGCATCGAGCCGCTGTATGCCCAGTTCTGCGACGGCGTGCGTACCCAATGCCGCGGGCTGTCCCAGTGGGGCAGCGAGGAGCTGGGACAGCAGGGGAGAACGCCCTACGAGATATTGCAAAACTACTACGGACAGGACATCGACCTTGTCTACAACGCACCGGTGGGGGACAGCACGCCGTCCTATCCGGGGCGGCCGCTGTCGAGAGGCAGCACCGGCGAGGATGTGCGCATTTTGCAGCGCCAGTTGGAGCGCATCCGGAAGAACTACCCCGCTCTGCCGGTTATTCCATCGCTGAGCGGCATCTACGACAAGCCCACCGAGGACGCGGTGCGGGGCTTCCAGCGGATCTTCAACCTGACGCAGGACGGCATCGTGGGGAAGGCCACCTGGTATCGGGTGAAGTCGGTGTACAACGGTGTCAAGAGTTTGTCGGAGGTCAGCAGCGAGGGGCTGACGCTGTCGGAAGCCCAGCGGCAGTTTCCCAAGGTGCTGCGGCTGGGAGACAGGGGCATCGGCGTGGAGACCATCCGGTTCTATCTGGCGTTTCTGGGCTTCTTCCTGCCGGAGCTGCCGCCCATCCGCATCAGCGATTTCTTTGACGAGGACTTGCAGAACGCGGTGTTCGCCTTTCAAAGCACCTACGGCCTGCCGGTGGACGGCATCGTGGGACGCGCCACATGGAACGCCATGCAGAACGTATACGAGCAGACGATGTACCGGCTGCCCGACGAGTATCAACAGTTCGCCGGTGAGGTGTACCCGGGGCGTTTTTTGGTGGAGGGGGACACGGGGCAGTCGGTGACGCTGCTGCAAACGCGGCTGAACCAGTTGGCCGCACAGACCAACGGACTGCCCACCATCGCCGTGGACGGCATTTTCGGCGCGGCCACCGCCGCAGCGGTGCGGGCGGTGCAGACACGGCTGGGGTACAGCGCCACCGGCGCGGTGGGACCGGTGCTGTGGGCGTATATCATCACCAACGGCGCCGGTTACGGCAGCATTTAGGCAAGAAAGAACTCCGGCACAGGCCGGAGTTCTTTTGCGTCTCATACCATGCGGCAGCTTTCGCACTGGCCGCAGTCGGAGAACTTGGATTTATCGTAGGAAATGTGGTGTTTGTCGTAGTAGTCCTTCACCGCCGACTTCACCGCCTCCTCCGCCAGCACGGAGCAGTGGAGCTTGTGGGCGGGGAGACCGCCCAGCGCCGCCACCACCTCTTTGTTGGTCAGCGCCAGCGCTTCGTCGATGGTCTTGCCCTTGATCATCTCCGTGGCCATGGAGCTGGAGGCGATGGCGCTGCCGCAGCCGAAGGTCTCGAACTTCACGTCCGCAATGATGTCGTTTTCGATTTTGAGATAGATC
>CAZTHY010000239.1:0-2143 GCA_964613205.1 uncultured Oscillospiraceae bacterium | reverse complement strand
CGTCACGCCGCAAATAGCGCTCAAACCGCGCCATTTCCCGCTCCGTCAACACCAACGCTTTCCTCATGATTTCCTCCGTTTTTTGCTCTATTGTAGCAAGCGGGGCGGAGTTTGGCAAAGTCAAAACGCATGCCGTCTTCCCTACCGCCAAAACGAGCCGTTCTAACCGCTCAATATCCGTTAAAAACGCAAATTCTCCCGCTGAATCACGGCCATTTGCCGTCATTCTCACGGCATGCGGTTGACATTTACCGCCAAAAGTTGTAAACTAATCCTAATACCATATTATAATATAGGAGTGGCGCCTATGATCGCATCCAACGTACACGGCAACAACAAGCTCATCCAAAAATCCATCACGCGGGTGTTCCCCGCCTGTTTCGCGGCCACATTGGCGGCCAGCGTGTCGCTGATGATGGACTCTCTGCTGGCGGGCAGCCTCATCGGCGCGCTGTCCATCGCGGCGGTGGCCATCGGCAATCCGGTGCTGAACATCCTCAAGGCGCTGGTACAGACCATCTCCTGCGGCGCGGCGGTGCAGATCACCGTCAACACCGGCCGCGGCGATCAGAAGGAGATCAACCGCGCCTACTCCATGGGCGTGTTCGGCACGCTGGCGCTGGGCATCCTCGCCATGGTGGTGTGCCTGGCGGCAGCCGCCCCGCTGGTGCAGCTCTTCGGCGGTTCGGCTGACGCAGAGGCCGCCCGACAGGCTTCGCTGTACATCGTCACCTGCTCTTTCAGCATCGTTTTCAGCAGTGTCAACTACTATATGGGCAAGGTGCTGTCGGTCTACGGCTGCCAAAAGCAGGTGTTCTTCAACGCCATGGTCAGCGTGTTCGGCAACCTGATCTTCTCCACGCTGTTCGTCAAGCTGCTGCCGGACGAGATGGCCATCGGCGGCCTCGGCATCGGCACCAGCATCGCCACGATGATCTGCTGCTGCATCAGCTTCGTCATCGTGCGGGTGAAAAAGCTGCCGCTGAAGCTGTCGCTGAAGGCGCTGAACGTGAAGGACGCGCTGGAGGCCATCCGGCTGGGCGTCCCCTCCTCCGGCAACAATTTGGCCGACGGCGTGGTGTCCGGTATCGTCAACAACATCATTTTGGCCGGTTTCGGCGGCGCAACGACGCCTTTGGCGGTGTACACCGCCGTGAAGGCCGTATTCTCCTTCGCCCAGGCCACCTGCGTCGGCACGGCGCTGGCCACGGGGCCGCTGTTCGGTCTGCTGTACGGCGCCCGCGACCGCTCCGGCCTGTGCCGCACACTGCGGGAGGGCTATAAAGTCGGCCTGCTGTTCACCGCTGGCTGGTGCGTGCTGCTGGCCGCGCTTCTGCCGCTGTTTGCGCGATTCTACGGTATGACCGGCAACGGCGATATGCGCACCGGCGTCATCGTGTGCCTGCTGTTCACGCCGGTGCTGCTGGCGCTGCGGATCATGACCCAGCTCTTCGAGTCCACCGGCAAGGTGGCCATGGGCATCGCCTACTCCGTCATCCCCGACTCCATCATCTACCCGCTGCTGCTGTTGGTGCTGATGCCCAAGCTGGGCTACACCGGCATTTGGCTGGCGCTGGGCGGCAACGGCATCCTGTTCCTGCTGCTGATGTACCTCTTCCGTTCTCTCAAGAACCGCACAACGAAAATGTCGCTTGATCGGATGCTTTGTCTCGACGAATCCATCCGCGACAGCGTGCCCAAGCTGGACATCAGCATCATGGCCACCACCGAGGACACCACGGCGTTCCTGTCGCAGGTGCACGATTTCCTGAAGCAGGAGCAGGTCAGCGAGCGGTGTGCCTACATCACGGCGCTGTGTTTGGAGGAGCTGGCGGTGGACTTCGTGCAGCACACCCAGGAGCGGCAGTCGAAGAAGGGCGAAATCGTGGACATCAAGCTGTTCTCCGACGAGGACGCGCTGCGGCTCGTCATCCGCAACGCCGCCAAGCCCTACGACCCGCTGCAATTCGACCACGAGGCCGAAAATGAAACCAAGATCGGCGTCAAACTCGCCCAGCAAGTCGCCCAACGCATCGACTATACCTATGCGTTCAGCCTGAATATCGTGACGATCGATATTGCGAAGTAGGTGCGGTGAGCGAGGATTATAAAAAAAGAAGCCCCGATGGGGCTTCTTTTTTTG
>CAZTHY010000238.1:0-2162 GCA_964613205.1 uncultured Oscillospiraceae bacterium | reverse complement strand
TGCCCAGTCTGGTGCCGCTGTTCACCACCCCCCGCATCCTGCTGAGCTGGCTGTTCCTGGGCGTGTTCGGCAACGCCGTGTGCTTCGCCATCTGGAACATCGCCTTCCAGCGGCTGGGGGTGGTCATCACCAACAACTACCTGTACGCCTCCCCCTTCGTGACGCTGGTGGTGGGCTACCTGCTGCTGGATGAGCAGATCACCGTCATGAGCGTCGTCGGCGCGGTGCTTATCACCGCCGGTGTGGTGGTGGCACTGAAAAAGCCGAAAGAGTTGCCATAATCCCCCGATACAGCAAAAAAGCCCGCCAATGGCGGGCTTTTTCTCATTTTCTTCCCAGTCGTCCGAACCACCAGAAGGTGATCGGCCACACGCAGCCGGCGAACAGCACCACCAGCAGATACCGCACCGCACCGGCGATGGCGGCGTTGCCGCCCAGCAGGGCGATGAGGGGCGCTTTCAGCCCCGAACGGATGGCCACCAGCAGCCCGAAGCCCACCACCAATTTGATGAGCTGCGCCCACCACACCGCGTCGGTCTCGAAGCGCAGGTAGTGGCGGTCTACCAAATTCACCACCAGCATACCCGCTGTGGCGCCCAGCAGCTTCCATGCGTTCTCCATGGCGCTTAAATAGTTGGCGGTGTCCTCGGCGGTGGCGCCGCTGTCGCCCCGCAGGTAGAGATACCCCACGAACGCGCCGCTGCACAGCACCATCAGCGCGATGAGATTCGTCAAAATCATCGGCCGGCGGTCGGCCTCCTCCATCAGCGGATAGACGGCGAACACCAGCGCCGCCGTGATGAGGAACGACACGCCCACGTCCAGCAGCGTATGGACGCCCAAATACATCCGGCTGAAGCAGATCACCAGCACCAGCGCCACACACAGCCACCGCACCCAGCCCCGCCGCGTATAGCGGGCGATGCCGCCGTAGGTGGCCACGGCGTTTTGGGTGTGGCCGCTGGGGAAGGAATAGCCGGTGGCCTCCGCCCGGGCGCTCTCCACGATGGTGAAGCTGGGATCCTTTACCCACGGGCGGGGGACGCAGCAGACGATCTTCAAAAACTGGTTGATGATGGTGCCGAAGAAGCCCACCGTCATCAGATAGTAGCCCATACGCTTGCTGACGCACCAAAACACCGCCACAGCGATGACCATGAAGAACATCTCGCCGCCCAAATGGGTGATGAGTCCCATTACCTCGTCTAAAATCGGTATTCGTATGCGCTCCAGCGCGTAAAGCAGTTCCATACTGTCCCCTCCCGTTGTGAGTATCGGTTTCATTGTACTACAAAAACCGTCGCCGCGCAAGCGTTGACTGTGCCGCTAAGCCATGGTATACTGAAAAAAACGACAGGAGGGGCTTTTATGAGACCGGATGAACTGCTGCAAATACTCCACACCGCCGAGCGGCTGAAGGACACCACCCGCCACTGCACCACCGCCAAGGGGCGACCGGAGAGCGTGGCGGAGCATAGCTGGCGCATTGCGCTGATGGCGTTTTTCCTGCGGGACGAGTTTCCCCACGTGGACATGGACAAGGTGATGCGGATGTGTCTCATCCACGATCTGGGCGAGTGCTTCACCGGCGACATCCCCAGCTTTGACAAAACCGCTGCCGACACGGCGCGGGAGGATTCACTCTTGGATCGCTGGGTAGCCACGCTGCCCGCCCCCTATCATACGGAAATGGCGGCGCTGTATGCGGAGATGGACGCGCTGGAGACGGAGGAAGCCAAGGTCTACAAGGCGCTGGACAAGCTGGAAGCCGTCATCCAGCACAACGAGTCGCCCCTCTCCACCTGGATCCCCAAGGAGTACGCCCTGAACCTGACCTACGGCGAGGAAAACGTGGCCTTCTCCCCCTACCTCACCGCCCTCCGTACCGCCATCCGGCAGGAGACGGAGGAGAAGCTGCGGAATGAGGGGGAGTAAGGTGTGCCGCCGATAGGCGGCCGCACCACCGTTGTAGGGGCGGACGACTCTGTCCGCCCGAAGCAGAAGGTGCGATAGACGTGCGTAGGGGCGGGGTTCTACCCCGCCCTCGTTTATTGGAAAGGGTGCGTCGATGGTCGTAGGGCGGGGTGACCTCACCCCGCCGTTTCGCCGCAACGCGGCGAAAAATGCCTCCCCTTGTATTACAAGGGGAGGTGGCAACGCGA
>CAZTHY010000237.1:0-2162 GCA_964613205.1 uncultured Oscillospiraceae bacterium | reverse complement strand
TCTCCGGCGTGATGGGGGGATCGTCCATATCCCGCAGCGCCAGCTCCTGCGCCAGGATCTCAAAGAACGTGGTGTCCTCGTAGGCCATGATGGCCTCGTGTATGCCACCGTCGGCAAAGGCACGGGAGGGGATCAGTTCCCCCTGATACAGCTCCGTCAGCGGTGCCATGCCGTGGTCGAGACAGTGGGCGAACACCAGACTTTCCACCTGATCGTATTCCTTGATCCGGTCGTCGCCTCGGGTGGAGTTCAGCACCCAGTTGCCGATGTACACCAGATCCAGCAGACGGCGGAATTGCTTTTCCGTCATTTTCAGTTCCATTTTTCAGACCACCTCCGTGTCTTGGTTTCCTCGTCAGAGCCATTATAGCATGGTACAGATCAAATTGCCACAGAAAAAAGTGGGGATAACGCAAAATTTTGCTTGTGTCAACAGGGAGTTCATAGTAGAATAAATAGGTTAAGAGTTCAAAGTGGGAGGTACGGCAATGGATCAGCGACCCATTGGGGTGTTCGACTCGGGACAGGGCGGTCTTACCGCCGTGCGGGAGATCGAGAGCATCCTGCCCTCTGAAAACATTATATACTTCGGGGACACGTCCCGTGTGCCCTACGGCGGCCGTTCGCCGGAGATATTGCTGCGCTACGCAAGGCAGGACGTCCGCTTCCTGCGGCAGTTCGACGTAAAGGCGGTGCTGGTGGCCTGCGGCACCGTGTCCACCACGGCGCTGCCGGTGCTGGCGGCGGAGAGCGACGTGCCGGTGCTGGGCGTGGTAGCGCCCGCCTGTGAAGCGGCGGCCAGCGTCACCCGCAATAAGAAGGTGGGGCTTATCGCCACGGCGGCCTCCGTCCGCTCCGGTGCCTACGAGCGGACACTGGCGGCTATCGACGGCGGTATCGCCGTCTACGCCAAAGCCTGTCCCCTGTTCGTGCCGCTGGTGGAAAACGGACGGTTCCGCGTAGGCGACAGCGTCATCGAGACGGTGGCGCGGGAGTATCTGGAGCCGCTGAAAGCTACCGGTATCGACACCCTCATCATGGGCTGCACCCACTATCCCCTGCTGACGGAGGTCATCGCCGCCGTCATGGGCGAGGGCGTGACGCTCATCGACGCGGGAGCGGAGGCGGCCAGAGGGCTGCGCCGCACGCTGGAGCAAAACGACCTTCTCGCCCAGCGGGACAAGGGCAGTATCGCCCTCCACGCCAGCGACAGTCCGGCGGATTTCGCATCGCTGGCAGGGCTGTTCCTCCGCCGACCCATTGCGGAAAGTGCCGTCGGCCATGTGGACATCGAGAGGTACTGACATGGACGGCAAGGTACAGGTACATTTGAAAAGTGAGAGTCTGTTCGCCGGTGGCCGCGACACGCTGACCTTTCAGGGTGTCGGCACGGTGGACAGCGTGGAATATGGCTATCGGTTGCGCTACACCGCCCACAACGAAGCCGACGGCAGCGCTGTGGCCTCGGAGATACGGCTGGAAAAGCAGCACCATCGGGCGGTGGTCATCACCGAATCCGCCGGCGGCGGCTATGGGCTGCTGCTGGATCCCAAAACCGCTACGGTAACGCAGATCGCCGGTGAGGACGGCGGTGCGCTGACGCTGAACGTGGAGACACAGGAGGTGTCGTGGCACCTGCCGCGGCGGGGCGAGGGACACATCACGTTACGCTATACACTACTGCTGGGCACGCGGCAGATGTCCGCGCTGCACCTTGCGCTGACTTTGACGAAAGAGGAGAAAGAGATATGAACATGATCGAAAACGCCAAGGAACAGGTGCGCCGTCTGACACTGGACGCCTACCACACCTGCGTGGCCGCCGGTACGCTGCCGGAGGGCATCGACACCGTTCCGGCGGTGGAGATCCCCAAGGACACCGCCAACGGCGACTATACCACCACCTTCTGTCTGGCTGCTGCCAAGGCCATGCGTATGAACCCCCGTCAGGTGGCGCAGACGCTGACGGAGGCCATGAAGCTGGAGGGCAGCTACTTTACCTCCGTGGAGCTGGCCGGCCCCGGCTTCCTGAACTTCCGGCTGGGCAGCAAGTGGTACAGCGACACGGTGGCCGCCATCGAGTCCTGCGGCCACCGCTACGGTGAGAACGATATGCTCAGCGGCAAGAAGTACATGGTGGAGTTCGTCTCCGCCAACCCCACC
>CAZTHY010000236.1:0-2169 GCA_964613205.1 uncultured Oscillospiraceae bacterium | reverse complement strand
TTTACCGTCATCCCTCTGTTCCCAAAAAAACACAAAAAGACCGCCTTGCGGCGGTCTTCTTGCTGCCGGGTGAAAGGGGCGCCCGGCAGGAGGGGGGAAGGAAGGGTGGGGGCACCCTATGGAAGCAAATCATTCGGTGGAGCGGGGCAAAGTGCCATCCTTCTCCACTCTAATCTGCATTTTACACTATCCCGACGGAATTGTCAAGTTTTCATCAAGAGCAAATTTACATTTTTTGACAGCCACTTCTTTTCCCCGCCGCCTTGCGAAGTGTTGCGCACCGTGGTATACTGGGGAAAACCACCGGAAAGGGGGCGCTTTTCATGACGAAGGACGAACTGCGGCGCAAGGCCAACGACCTGCCGCTGCTGCCCGGGGTGTATCTGATGATGGACAAGACGGGGCAGGTCATCTATGTAGGCAAGGCCAAAAAGCTGAAAAATCGCGTCAGCCAGTATTTTCAGGAAAACGCCGGTCACAACGAAAAAACGCGGCTGATGGTGTCCCATGTAGACCGGTTCGACACCATCATCGTCCGGTCGGAGTTCGAAGCGCTGGTGCTGGAAAACTCCCTCATCAAGCGCCACATGCCCCGCTACAACATTCTTTTGAAGGACGACAAGGGCTACCCCTTCATCCGGCTGGACGTGAAGGCCGACTACCCCCGCTTCTCGCTGGCCACCCGCGCCGGTGACGACGGTGCCAAGTATTTCGGCCCCTACGGTGGGCGGCGGGAGACCCATCTGGCGCTGGAGGCGGTGTGCGGTGCGCTGCGCCTGCCCACCTGCTCCAAAAAATTCCCCCGTGACATCGGCAAGGAGCGCCCCTGTCTCAACTTCCACATGGGGCGCTGCGACGGCTTCTGCCGCCCCGACGGCCCCGACAGGGACGAATACCGCCGCCGCATCAACGACGCCTCCGCCCTGCTGGAGGGCAAGCTGCGGCCTGTCACCGCCGCGCTGACGGCGGAGATGGAACAGGCGGCGGAAGCGCTGGAATTTGAAAAAGCCGCCGCCCTCCGCGACCGCATCAAGGCGCTGACGGTGCTGTCCAAGGAACAGCGGGTCATCGCCGGTATCTGCGCCGACACCGACGTGTGGGGCATCTACACCGGCACCGCCCGCTGGGGCTACGCCGTACTGCACTTCGAGGGCGGCGACCTGCTGGGGCGGCAGGTGCAGGTATTTTCCGCCGCAGCGGACAGCGATGACGCGCCCCTTGACCATGTGCTGCCCCAGTATTACCTCGACCGGCAGGCGCTGCCGAAGGAAATTCTGCTTCCCGCCCCCATCGAGGACGGCGACGCGCTGGAACAGCTTCTGTCGGAGCGGTGCGGCCACGGTGTCACCCTCCGCGTGCCACAGCGCGGCCAGCGGCGGGAGCTGCTGGACATTGCCCACCGGAACGCCCGCGAGGAGGTGGAGCGCGTCACCGACGATGCCGAGCGCATCAGCGGCACGCTGCGGCAGCTCCAGACGCTGGCCGATCTCCCCGCCCTGCCCCGCCGGATGGAGAGCTACGACATCTCCCACACCGGCGGCGCCGATCCGGTGGCGGGCATGGTGGTGTTTCAGGACGGGCGGCCGCTGAAGCGGGCGTACCGCCGGTTCCGCGTGGAGAACATCACCGGCGGCGACGATTACGGCGCCATGGCGCAGGTGCTGGAGCGGCGGCTGCGCCGCTATCAGGAGGGGGACGAGAAATTCGCCCCGCTGCCTGATCTGCTGCTCATCGACGGCGGCCAGCAGCACGCCAAGGTGGCAGAGGACGTGGTGCGTTCGCTGGGTCTGACGGTGCCGGTGCTGGGCATGGTGAAGGACGACCGCCACCGCACGCGGGCGCTGATCACCGCCGACGGCCACGAGCTGGGCATCCAGCACTCGCCGCCCCTGTTCGCCCTCATCGGCACGGTGCAGGAGGAAGTCCACCGCTTCGCCGTGGCCTACCACCACCAAAAGCACACCAAGTCCGCCCGCCGCTCCCAGTTGGACGGCATCGCCGGTCTGGGCGAAAAGCGCAAGCAGCAGCTATTGCGCCACTTCGGCACCATCGCCGCCATCAAAGCCGCCGACATAGCCGCCCTCGCCGCCGTCCTCCCCCAACCGGTAGCCCAGCGGGTGTACAGCAAGTTCCACGGAGAGGAATAAACCGCATTTCGTAGGGGCGGGG
>CAZTHY010000235.1:0-2173 GCA_964613205.1 uncultured Oscillospiraceae bacterium | reverse complement strand
TGGGCAAGGTGGACGCCGGCGGCGGCGGCACCGTGGCGCAGTATATGGCCAACCGCAACATCACCACGCTGGATGCCGGCGTGCCGGTGCTGAGTATGCACGCCCCCTTCGAGGTGGTGGCCAAGCTGGACTGCTACGAGATGTACCGCGCCTGCCGCGCCCTCTACACCTCAAAGTAAGCGGAACAAAAAGTGAAACAGTAAGCGAAAC
Source organism: uncultured Oscillospiraceae bacterium (assembly GCA_964613205.1). GTDB lineage: Bacteria > Bacillota > Clostridia > Oscillospirales > Oscillospiraceae > Vescimonas. The sequence goes on along the minus strand of CAZTHY010000235.1, from coordinate 1,963 downwards.
AAAAAAGAGACCGCCCGCGGTCTCTTTTTTGCATATACCGTATAACGACAGCAGCGAGGAAAAGTAAAAGCAGGGAATAAACGAAAAATCACTATTTGCCAATAAATGGAAGCAAAACGGGCGGTTTTGAGGGCTGGAGGTTCTGATTTTTGCGTTTTCTACCGTGCAGAATCGGAAGGAGTGAGGGCGGATTCGGACAGAGAAACGGAGCGTCAATAAGGTAAAAGTTAAATTTTTATGAATCGGTTGATTTGCGGTTGTCCTTAGGGACGTGTTATGTTATAATATGCTTACCTGATTTTGGGAACAGAGGATTTCTGCATTTCCCGAAAAATAATTTATGTAAGGACGGGTTAATCATGGACAAACTGACAAACATCGTGCGCGAGGAGATCTCTCGCCAGTTCCGCAGCGTTCGCCAGTTCGCTTTCGCTGTGGGCGTACCCCTGTCCACCATCAACAGTGCGCTGCACAACGGCGTCGGCGGTTCTTCCTTCGACACTGTCATGCAGATCTGCAAGGTGCTGGGCATCAAGGCTATGTCGGATGACGGCGCTCTGTATCTGACCGACAAGACTGAGGAGCTGCTGACCGAGTATGCCAAGCTGGACGACATTGGCCGCCACACCATCGAGGTCGTGCTGAAGGCCGAGTATGACCGCTGCTGCGCCCAGCCCGAGAAGGAAAAGAAGACCCGCAAGGCCGCGAAGTAAGCGAATAAATATACAATGTAAGTCCGCCGTGAGCAATCGCGGCGGATTTTTTTGATTCGGCTATTGCAAAGTGGCGCTTCTCGGGGTAAAATGGGGAAAATACCCACTGGGAGCGACCCGCTGCGGCGGGGAGGAGGAACCGACTATGAGCAAGAAAAAGAAACTCTACCTCATCGGTGAGGCGGTGGAGCACCACCGCGCACCGGCGCTGTTTGACGCCATGATCGCCCAGACCGGCGTGCCCTATACCTACACCGCCCGCCGCGTCACCGCGGAGCAGCTTCCCGCCTTTTTGAAGGAGGCCAAGGAGTCCGGCGACTGCGCCGGCTTCAACGTCACCATGCCCCTGAAGGAGGCCATCGTGCCGCTGCTGGACGAGATCAGCGCCACCTCTGCGGCCTGCGGCGCGGTGAACACCGTCTGCATCCGCGACGGCAAGGCATACGGCTACAACACCGACGGACGCGGCTTCGTGGAGAGTTTGCGCGCCAACGGGCTGGATCCGGAGGGCAAGACGGTGCTGCTGCTGGGCACCGGCGGCGCCGGCGAGGCTATCTGTGACGCGCTGGTGCAGGCAGGCGTGAAGAAGATCTTCGTCACCAACCGCAACGTCTACCGCGCCAAGGAGCTGGCCGCCCGCTATCCCGACAAGACCCAGTTCATGTACTTCGGCATTTTCCCCGTCCGTCAGGCCATGGCGGAGAGCGACCTGTTCATCAACGCCACCACGCTGGGTATGGCGGGCATGAAGGAGTTCTCCGACCTGGGGTTCCTCCGCGACGCCCACAGCGATGCCATCATCTACGATCTGGTCTACGCCCCGCGCCACACGCTGCTGATGCAGGAGGCGGAGAAGCACGGCATGAAGACCATCTCCGGCACGGAGCTGCTGCTCCAGCAGGCCATGCGCGCCTTCATCCTCCTCACCGGCACCGAGCCGGACACCACCGACCTGCCCCAGGTGCTGGAAAAGGCGCTGGAAAACGTGTAAACGAAAAAGAAGCCCGTTGGGGCTTCTTTTTTTGTGCAGAGAGTAACGGGGAACGTTTCGTAGAGGAGGGGTTCTACCCCTCCTGCCGTTTATTGATGAGGGTATCGGTGAACCGCCCGTAGGGGTCGATGCCCACATCGACCCGCACGCAGGCATTTTCATGAATAAAAAATGAGGATGAGAAGAAAAGACCACCGATTATGTCATTGCGAACCAGTCCGCAGACTGGTGCGGCAATCCGTTCTCCCCTTACCATGCC
>CAZTHY010000234.1:0-2187 GCA_964613205.1 uncultured Oscillospiraceae bacterium | reverse complement strand
TTGACGCGCTGGTCAACTCCATCCCCGCGGCCATCGTGGGCGGCGTCAGCTTCGTCCTCTACGGCATGATCTCCGCTGTGGGCGTCCGCAACGTGGTGGAGAACCGTGTTGATCTGACCAAGTCCCGCAACCTCATCATCGCCGCCGTCATCTTCGTCAGCGGCCTGGGCTTCAGCACCACCGGCGGCATCACCTTCACCGTGGCCGGTGCCGACGTGACGCTGACCGGCCTCGCCATCGCCGCCATCGCCGGCGTGGTGCTCAACGCCATCCTCCCGGGCAACGACTACGAGTTCGGCACCAACGTGGAGGGCGACAAGGCCGCCGACCTCGGCAGCTACTAAGCCACCACTAGAACGCAAAAGAAAGAACCGCCGTCAGGCGGTTCTTTTTTGCGCTTATTTCGTCTCCTGCACCGGCTGCTTTTCCACGCGGCCGTACAGCTCCGTCATGCGGCGGATCTTCTTCGCCAGCTTGGTGGTCAATTCGCCCTCCAGCAGCCGCCACGTCCAGTTGCCGGTCTGGGTGCCCGGGGTGTTCATCCGATGACCCTCGCCCAAGCCCAAATAGTCCTGCAACTGCGCCACGAACAGCATGGCCACGCTGCTCATGCCGCCGCGGAGGATGCCCCAGTGGAAGCCCTCCTTCTTCGTCAGCGCCAGATACTCCTCGGCATAGGCGATATCCTCGGGGGCGGCCTCGTCACGCCACATCACCAGCGGACTGTTGTCGTGGGTGCCGGTGTAGCAGATGCAATGCTCCGAGTAGGCGTGGGGCAGGTAGCTGCTGGTGTCGCGGGAGTCGAAGGCGAATTCCAGCACCTTCATCCCCGGCCAGCCGGAGTCCCGCAATAGCTGCGCCACCCCGGGGGTGGGATAGCCCAAGTCCTCGGCGATGAACTCCAACTGAGGGAACCAGCCCCGCAGACGGTCGATGAGATCCATGCCCGGCCCCTTGACCCACTGGCCGTTCTTGGCCGTCGTCTCGCCGTAGGGCACCGCCCAGTAGCTTTCCAGCCCGCGGAAATGGTCGATGCGTAGCACGTCGAACAGCTTTCCTGCGCCGTCGATGCGCCGTATCCACCAGCCAAAGCCGTCCTGCCGCATAGCGTCCCAGTCGTAGAGGGGATTGCCCCACAACTGACCATCGGCGCTGAAGTAGTCCGGCGGCACGCCGGACACGGCCTTGGGCACCAGCTCCTCGTCCAACTGGAAGAACTCCGGCTCCGCCCACACGTCGGCGGAGTCCATGGCCACATAGATGGGCAGGTCGCCGATGATACGCAGCCCCAAATCGTGGACATAATCCCGCAGTGCGTTCCACTGCTTGAAGAACAGGAACTGCAAATAGGTAAAGAACGATACATCGTCCGCCAGCAGCGTCCGATACCGCACCACCGCGTCCTCGCGGCGCAGCCGGATGTCCTCGTCCCACTCCGTCCAGGACTGCATACCGAAATGGCGTTTGCAGGCCATGTACAGCGCGTAATCCGGCAGCCAGCGGCTGTTTTCCGCCGCAAAAGCTGCCACTTCCTCGCTGTCACGCTCCCAGCCCCGCCGGTACGCCTTCCGCAGCAGGTCGAAGCGGCTCTCGTAGATCTTGCCGTAGTCCACATGGCGGGCGTCGTCGCCCCAGTCGCATTCCTCGCACTCCGCCGCCGTCAGCAGGCCGTCCTCCACCAGCATGGCGGGGTCGATATAGTAGGGGTTGCCGGCGTAGGCGGAAAAGCTCTGATAGGGGGAGTCGCCGTAGCTGGTGGGGCCCAGCGGCAGCATCTGCCAGTAGGACTGCCCCGCCTCATGGAGGAAGTCCGCGAATTCGTATGATGCCTTGCCCAGCGTGCCGATCCCGTAGGGGGAGGGCAGGGAGGAGACGGCCATTAAAATACCACTGCTTCTTTTCATAGTGTGTTTGCTCTCTCTTACATCGTAGTCGTGGAAGTGGGGACGGACGCTTGCCCGTCCCCACGGTGTTGGTTGGTCTTAGCCCTTGACGGCGCCGGCGGCCACACCCTTGATGATGTGCTTCTGGCAGCACAGGTAGAAGATGATGACCGGCACGATGCTCAGCAGGATCAGCGCCATGGTAGCGCCCAGATCCACGGTGCCGTAGCTGCCCTTGAGGTACTGGATAAGGATGGGGATGGTCATATACTTGATGCGGTCAAGCACCAGATAGGGCAGCAGG
>CAZTHY010000233.1:0-2227 GCA_964613205.1 uncultured Oscillospiraceae bacterium | reverse complement strand
AAATAAGCGAAACAAAGGACGGCGAAAGCCGTCCTTTGTGGTTGTCAGTTACGCTTTCAGGCAGCGCAGTACCGCCATGAGGATGGAGTAATACTTGCTGTCCGGCGTGTCGGCGCGGCTGGTGATGATGACGGGGCAGGATGCGCCGCAGATGGTGCTGGCCATGGTCTTGCCGGCGATGTAGGTGCAGGCCTTGTACAGCACGTTGCCGATCTCGATGAAGGGCACCAGCAGGATGTCGGCCTGACCGGCCACGGGATCCTGAATGGACTTGTGCTTTACCGACTCCATGGAGATAGCGCCGTCCAGCGCCAGCGGGCCGGAGATGACACAGCCCTCGATGCCGCGCTCAGCGATGGCCTTGGCCGTCACGGTGGAGGGCATCTTCTCGGTGACGTTCTCCACGGCGGACAGCACCGCCACCTTGGGGCAGTCGATACCCAGCGCGTTGGCCACCGGCAGGGCGTTCTCCACGATGCCGATCTGGGTGTCCACGTCGGGGGCGATGTTGATGGCGGCGTCGGTAATCATGACGAACCGACCCTCATACTCGAAAATACCGCACTGGCTCACCAGCCGCTTGCCGCTGGCGGGAATGAGGCCGGTCTCGCGGTTCAAAATGGCCTTGGCGAAGCTGGAGGTCTGCAAAATGCCCTTCATGGGGATGTCCGCCTTGCCTTCGCGCACCAACTGCACCGTCACCTTGGCGGCTTCCAGCTCCTCGCCGTCAAAGTCCACGATCTCATAGTCGTTCTCGCTCTCGCCCATCTCGTGGAGCATGGCGATGATCTCGTCCTTCTTGCCCACCAGCGTGCCTTCCACCACACCGCGGCGGCGGGCGTTGACCACGGCGCTCAGCGCCGGTTCGTCGTGGGCGTTGGCCAGGGCGATGCGCTTCTTCACGCCGCAGCTCAGTACATAGGCTTCCAGTTCCTTGAAAGATGTAAACATATTCCTTTTCCTCCGTTTATTCCTCATTTTGGCCGGAAAACTCAGGTCGATATACCAATTATACCCCCTTCGTACCAAAAAAACAACCGCTTTTTACCACTCTCTCCCCTTCCCCGCCGGAAAATATCTTGCAATATGGACTGCTTTCCTGTATACTGTTAGAAAACGTGCAGGAGGCGTAGTTTATGCAGCTTGATATTTGGAACATCCTTTTTTATGGCATCATCATTCTCTGCGGTATCACATTCGTGGCGCTGACCATCTACCGTATCGATTGGGCGCGCCATCCGGAGAAGTACAAGGACATGGTGGAGGACGCGGAGAAGGAGGAGTACCGCCGCAAGAAGGAGGCGGAGAAGAAAGCCGCCGCCCAGAAGGCCAAGGAGAAGGAAAAGGAGCGGGAAAAGCAGCGTAAGCGCCAGAAGCGGGTGGAAAAGCTGAACCACTACCGCGCCATCAACGGCAAGGGCCCCGTGGGCATGGACGGCAAAACACCGGTGGATAAAAAGAAGAAAAAGTAATAAAAGTGACAAAACGGAATCGACTACATAGAAAGAGACGGCGTATGCCGTCTCTTTTTGCGTCTTGCGTTATTTCCCCTGTACCAGCAGCCGCAGTGCCCTGGTGATGTTCTCCACCGGCAGCAGCTCAAGGCCGGTGGGCGTTTTCACGTCTTTCACCTTGTGGGCAGGCACCATGCAGGCTGTAAAGCCTAACCGCTTTACCTCTGAAAGCCGCTGTTCCATGTGGGTGATGCTGCGTATCTCGCCGGAAAGCCCCACCTCGCCGATGGCGGCCATGGTGCTGGGGACGGGCTTGTCCAGATAGCTGGAGGCGATGGCCACCACCGCCGCCAGGTCGGCGGCAGGCTCGTCCAGCGTCAGACCGCCGATGATGTTGAGATAGGCGTCGCACTGGCTGACTTTCAGGTTGCCCCGCTTTTCCAGCACCGCCAGCAGCATGGCGGCGCGGTTGTAGTCGAAGCCGTTGCTGCTGCGGAGGGGGCGTGCGCCGCTGCATGGTGCCAAAAGAGCCTGTACCTCCGCCAGCACAGGCCGTGCGCCCTCCATGACACAGGTGACGCAGGTGCCGGAGGCGTCCGCCGGACGGCCGGAGAGCAGCATTTCCGAGGGGTTCTCCACCTCCCGCAGTCCCGTGTCCAGCATTTCAAAGACGCCGATCTCGTTGGTGGCGCCGAAGCGGTTCTTGGCCGCCCGCAGAATGCGGTACGTCATGTGGCGGTCGCCCTCGAAGTACAGCACGCAGTCCACCATGT
>CAZTHY010000232.1:0-2258 GCA_964613205.1 uncultured Oscillospiraceae bacterium | reverse complement strand
ACGAAGGTGTCGCAGCCCAGCTCGTGAGCGGTGCGGATGATGAGGTAGCCACGGGACACGAAGTCGTTGTTGGTGACCAGATCGGCAGCGGAGCCGATCTCGGGCAGATCCTCGTGGGCCTCACCGGCGATGCAGATGATGTCGGGGCGGCTTTCCTTGATCTTGCGGAAGGCCTCGGTGGTGCCGGGGACAGCCTGATTGACGATGATGGCCTTCATCAGGGGGTCAGCGGACAGGTTGACGATGGTCTGAATGGTGGTCTCCACCTCTTCGGTGAAGTTGTCGGGGTAGATGGCCAGCTTGACCATATCCTCGCCGTACTCATTCATGAACGCCTCGGCGCCGCGGCGGTCGTCCTCGGACTGAGAGACGGAACCGGTGACGATGCCGATACGGTAAGGAACGGTCTCCTCGCCGTTGTCGCTGCTGTTGTTGTTGCCGCAGGCCACCAGGCTCAGCGCCATGACGAGTGCCAGCAGCAAGCTGATAAACTTCTTCATAGTAACCTCCAATTTTCCATTTTTTGCGGCGGCCTCCCTGCCTTTGGACAAAACAGAGAAACGGAGTCGCCCCCGTTTCCGCCGCTATGTGCTTTGCACACGCATATTTTAGCAGATTGCGCTACCTGCTGTCAACCTTTTAATCGCTCAGGCGTTTCTCCTGCCATTTTTTACCGCGTGAGAGTGCAAACTTTTTTCATGCAAATACTTCGCTTTACGAAGTATTCACGGTGATTTCCGTCCCTTTCTGTAAAATACCTTTAACTGTTTAATGCAAATTTTTCTTTTTGTGAAACTCATTTTTACGAACAAAAAAGGCTGTCAGCGGTGGAAAAACCGCTGACAGCACTTTTTTTGAACCAAAAACCGGCCTCAAAATTCAAGTTTCTTTTCGTGAAATCGACTGTTTTTGACGCTTACTGAATGGTCATCTCGTCCACAACCTTACGCAGCATGGCGGCGAAATCGGCCTGAGACATAGCGCCCAGATCCTCGCCCTTGCGGGTACGGACGGAGACGGTACCCGCTTCCATATCGCGGTCGCCCACCACCAGCATATAGGGGATCTTCTCCAGCGTGGCTTCGCGGATCTTCTTGCCGATCTTCTCGTTGCGCTCGTCCACCTCCACGCGGAAGCCCTGCTCGTCCAGCGCCTTGGCGATGGACTTGGCGTAATCACCGGCGCGGTCGGTGACCGGCAGGATCTTCACCTGTACGGGGCTGAGCCATGCGGGGAAGGCACCGGCGAAGTGCTCGGTGATGACGCCGATGAACCGCTCGATGGAGCCCAGCAACGCGCGGTGGATCATGACGGGGCGATGCTTCTCGCCGTCCTCGCCCACATACTCCAGCTCGAAGCGCTCCGGCATCTGGAAGTCCAGCTGGATGGTGCCGCACTGCCACGTTCTGCCCAGAGAGTCGGCCAGATGGAAGTCCAGCTTGGGGCCGTAGAACGCGCCGTCACCGGCGTTGATGACGAAGTCCTTGCCCATCTCGGTGATGGCGGCCTGCAGCGTATCCTCTGCGAAGTGCCACACCTCCTCGTCGCCCATGTGATCCTCCGGCATGGTGCTCAGCTCGATCTGATACGTCAGGCCGAAGGTGGAGTAGATCTCGTCGAACAGCTTCACCACGTTCTTGATCTCGTCCTTCATCTGGTCGCGGGTCATGAAGATGTGGGCGTCGTCCTGAGTGAAGCAGCGGACGCGGAACAGGCCGTGGAGGGCGCCGGACATCTCATGGCGGTGGACAAGACCCAGCTCCGCCACGCGCATAGGCAGATCACGGTAGGAATGGGGCTCGTTCTTGTAGACCAGCATACCGCCGGGGCAGTTCATGGGCTTGACGGCGTAGTCCTCACCGTCGATGACGGTGGTGTACATATTGTTCTTGTAGTGATCCCAGTGGCCGCTGCGGTGCCACAGCTCCTGATTGAGGATGATGGGGGTGGCGATCTCCACATAGCCGTAGCGCTTATGGCACTGCCGCCAGTAGTCCAGCAGCGTGTTTTTCAGCACCATGCCCTTGGGCAGGAAGAAGGGGAAGCCGGGGCCTTCGTCGGCCATCATGAACAGACCCAGCTCCTTGCCCAGCTTGCGGTGGTCGCGGCGCTTGGCCTCCTCGATGCGCTCCAGATACTCGTCCAGTTCTTCCTTCTTGGGGAAGGCCACGCCGTAGATACGCTGGAGCGTCTGACGGCTGCTGTCGCCGCGCCAGTAGGCGGCGTTGCAGGCGGTGAGCTTGATGGCGTTGCCCTTG
>CAZTHY010000231.1:0-2269 GCA_964613205.1 uncultured Oscillospiraceae bacterium | reverse complement strand
GATTTGTAATTTATCTTTGTTTTCAGCCATTGCCTGTTATCCTTCCTTGCTTTGTGTGGAGTATCTGCGGTTTGAGGAAATTATACCACAAACGACGCTTATACATGCTTCTCCGCCTGCGCCATATCGCGGGCGATTTGTTTGGCGTAGCGGTCTTCCTCGCTGAACACGCAGCCGCAGTATTTCTGCATATAGAAGCCCAGCTCCCGCGCCTCCTGCTGTCCCTGGCGGAAACCGGGGCGGAAGTCGCGGTAGAGGAAAGCGACGCCGTAGGTCTGTGCCATTTTCTCCGCCGTCTGCCGCAGCAGGTCGTGGTTCTGATAGGGACTGACGAAGAGGGTGCTGGTGAAGCTGTCGAAGCCGTGGTCGGCGGCGTAGCGGGCGGTCTGCGCCAAACGCAGCGCGTAGCAGTGGCCGCAGCGGTGGTCGATGTCACCGCAGACGGCGCGGCAGAATTCCCGCAGACCGTAGTCCTCCTGCACGATCAGCTCCAGGCCGATGGTGGGCGCATAGGCCATCAGCGTGTCGCGGCGGGCTTTGTACTCCTGATAGGGGTGGATGTTGGGGTTATACCAGTAGGACACCGGCTCGATGCCCTCCTGCCGCAGCTGCTGGATGCAGCTGACGGAGCAGGGGGCGCAGCAGGTGTGGAGCAGCGTTTTCGTCATTTTTTCTCCTTCTTTCCCTTTAAGGGCAGGTGCAGCAGCTCTTTCAGTGGGCGGGAGGGCTGCTTCTCCCTCGCCTGAATGACGGAGAGGAACCGATTGCACACCTGCCGGAAAGGCTCCTTCTCCAGCGCGTCGAAGAAGCGGGAGCGGTCGGGGGACATGGGGAAGGGCGTCCGCAGCGACGTGTCGGCGGCCACGGCATCCTTGAGGTCGAAGCGGCAGCGCCGCAGGGGCAGCGTGTCGAAGATCTGCGCGCCCTTGGCGGTGTTGATGAGCAGGAGATCGACGCCCTTTCGCTGTTCCTCCACAGGGAGGGACGCGGCTTTCAGTGTGCCCAGCGTCACGTCGCCCGGGCGATCAACAGAGGTGTAGGTACAGGTGTGGCAGGCGGGACGCATCACCAGTCCCCGCGCCATGCCGCGACCCAGCTCCGACTTGGCCAGCGGCGCGTCATAGTGGCCGCCGCCCTCGAATTCCACACGGAACCGGCGCTGCACCTCACCGGGCAGCTTGCCGCGGAAGTCCACCGAGACGGGGCGGCGCTGCTTGACGTAGGCCATGGACTGGATCAGCTTGTCCCACAGTCCGGGGCTGCACACGCCGCCGCACACCACGTCGCACGTCACCAGCCGTTCGGGGTGTTCGCCTAAGAAACGGTACAGGCCGTCCACCTGACAGGGGGTGCCGGAGAACAGCACCTGCCGCCCCTGATCGAGATACAGCCGCACCTGCTGGTACGTCTCGCCCACGTCGCTCTGGATGGGCTTCGCCCCCCGCAGACGATGCAGGTCGTGGCCGTTCTTCACGGCGATGTGGGTGACGTGGAGGCGGTCATCCAGCGCGGCACCGAACACCACGCCGCCGCCCTCCAGCACATACTCCGCCAGAGCGGTAAAGGCGCCGCCGGAGGTGGAGCAGCGGCGGACATCCTCGTCCTCCGTCCACACGGCGAAGCAGGCCGGCTCCGTACGGGGCTCCCGCTGCTTCAGAACGGGGCAGATGTGGGTGCAGTGGCCGCACTGGACACAGCCGTCCGTCACCTGCGGGTAGAGGAAGCCCTCGCGGTCGCTGACCATGCGGATAGCGCCCTTGGGACAGCCGTTGCAGCAGGCGGCGCAGCCGGTACAGCGGTCATGGGGTGCCAGTTGGGGTGCGGTTTGGTCGGTCATAGGTGATACCTCCCGAGTTGCATTTCTTTCCTGCATTATACCACAGTCTCGAAAAAAGCACAAGGGGAACAGAGAACTGTCCGTTTTTTGGGACAGTTCTCATGGTAAAGTGGGTACAGTCAAAGGAAGAAAACGAGTTTCATCCCGTTTCATGCACATAGGAGGTCAGCACCATGTATAAGTTTTTCGATTATCTCGCTCCCGATCTGCCCACCGCCACCATCCGCGACCTGCTGGGATACATCCGCCGTTTCACGGCGCTGTTCAGCGGCGGCGTGCCGGTGGAGGGGCAGATGTCCGGCGTAGGCTTCTGCGCCACTTCTCAGGCGGACGATGGCGTTCGCGTCCACTGGGTACAGGTGGGTCGCCAGCGCATCGCCGTGGACGCCCTCGTGTGAGGGGGAAGAAAACAGGGGAACGGAAAAGGCGGGG
>CAZTHY010000230.1:0-2290 GCA_964613205.1 uncultured Oscillospiraceae bacterium | reverse complement strand
CAGTCCATCAAGGAGATCGGCCCCAACTGGCACAAGACGAAGCAGGGCACGCCCACCATGGGCGGACTGATGTTCATTATCGGCATCGGCCTTACCATCGTGGTGCTGGGCTGGAACCGGATGATGGACGGCGACTTCACCCACCTGTATGTGTATCTCTTTGCGCTGGTGTTCGGCGCTATCGGCTATATCGACGACTATCAGAAGGTGAAGCACCATCAGAACACCGGTCTCACCGCACCGCAGAAGTTCCTTTTGCAGTTAGCGGCGGCGGTGGCGTTCCTGTGTCTCATGCGGTATGAGGGGATGCTGAGTCCCAACCTGTATATCCCCTTCTTCAACACCTATCTGGTGCTGCCCTGGATCGTGTACCTCATTTTCGCCGCCTTCGTCATCGTGGGCACCGTCAACGCCGTCAACATTACCGACGGTCTGGACGGTCTCAGCTCCAGCGTCACCATCCCCGTAGGTGTATTCTTCGCGGTGATGGCTTTGGTGTGGGGCGGCTTTGCCCAGTTAGGGCTGTTCTCCGGCGCTATGGTAGGCGGTCTGCTGGGCTTTTTGCTGTACAACCACTACCCCGCCAGGGTCTTTATGGGCGACACCGGCTCCCTGTTTTTGGGCGGTGCGGTGGCGGCGCTGGCCTTCGCCTACGATATGCCGCTGGTGCTGATCTTCGTGGGCATCGTGTATATCTGCGAAACGCTGTCCGACATTTTGCAGGTGGGCTACTTCAAGCTGACCCACGGCAAGCGCATTTTCAAGATGGCACCGCTGCACCACCACTTTGAGATGTGCGGCTGGAAGGAGACGAAAGTGGTGGCGGTGTTCACTGCCGTCAGCGTCATCGGCTGCGTGGTCGCCTATTTCGCGGTGAAAAACCGTTTCCTGTTCTGAGCGGTTCGACGTTTTTCGACATTTTTCGACGTTTTTCGACTTTTCTAATGGGGAGGTGAGTCCATGACCCGAGAGGAACAAGAGCTTCGCCGTCAGCAGCAATTACACCGGCGGCAGACGGAGCAGCAGCATAAGGAGGCCGCCCGCGGTCAGATGGATCTCCCCTTCCTTATTCTGACGCTGCTCATCACCGCCATCGGCCTTATCATGCTGTTCTCCGCCAGCTTCCCCCGCGCCTATTACAGCACGGGAGACGGCGCGTATTTCTTCAAGCGGCAGGCCATCTACGCCGCCCTCGGTTTGGTGGCCATGTTCATTGTGGGCAAGATCAACTATCAGCGCTGGCGCGGTGCGTCCCGTATGCTGGTGGGTTTGGCACTGTTTCTGCTGATCTTGGTCATCATCCCCCACAACCCGCTGGCCATCACCGCCAACAACGCCACCCGCTGGCTGGGCATCGAGGGTATCCTCACCTTCCAGCCGTCGGAGGTGGCCAAACTGGCGGTCATCGTCTACTTCTCCGACACCATCTCCAAAAAGCGGGAGAAAATGCAGACGTGGCGCCACGGCATCATCCCCTATGTGGCGCTGCTGGGCGTGATCGCCGTCCTTATGCTGCTGGAGCCCCACCTGTCGGGTACCGTCCTCATTTTGGGCACCGGTGCGGTGCTGATGATCGTAGGCGGTATCAAGGCGTGGCTGGTGGCGGCAGGCGTGGCCGGTGTCAGCGCGGCGGCGTACCTGTTCATCAAGCTGGCGGAGGCGGGCATCATCAAGTACGGCGCTGCCCGTATCGAGATGTGGCACAACCCCTGGGAGGACTACTACGGCGACGGCTTCCAGCTGGCGCAGAGCCTTATCACCATCGGTTCCGGCGGTCTTTTAGGCGTAGGACTGGGCAAGGGGCGGCAGAAGTTCCTGTACCTGCCGGAGCAGTACAACGACTTCATCTTCTCCGTGGTGTGCGAGGAATTGGGGCTTATCGGCGCGTGCGTCATCATGTTCATCTTCGCACTGCTGATTCTGCGGGGCTTTTGGATCGCCCTCCACGCACGCGACCGGTTCGGTGCGCTGCTGGTGGTAGGCGTTATGACCCATCTGGCGCTGCAAACGTTTCTCAACATCGCCGTGGTGTCCGGCTTCGTGCCCACCACCGGCATCTCCCTTCCCTTCTTCAGCTACGGCGGCACGGCACTGTGCCTGCAATTGCTGGAAATGGGCATCGTCCTCAGCGTATCGCGGCAGATACCTGCGGCGAGGAATGGGTAGCCATCCATTCTCTTGCCTTCCCCTGTGGGGAAGGTGGCATTTGCGCAGCAAATGGCGAAAGGGGAGAGTCGGATTTAGGAAATCTCCTACCGATAGTTTCTGCGGAGGGGCGCTCTCCCTCAGT
>CAZTHY010000229.1:0-2296 GCA_964613205.1 uncultured Oscillospiraceae bacterium | reverse complement strand
TTTTTTTGCGTCAAAATTTTTTTGCATTACCCCCTTGACAAACCCTCAAACCCGTGCTATCTTATAATTAACATTTCGGTTAAATGTTAAAGGAGGACGTCATGGGACTACAACAGACGATGAAAGCGCTGGCCGACCCGATACGCCGCGAGATTTTGAACCTGCTGAAGGGCGGGCGAATGTCGGCGGGCGAGATCGGCGACCACTTCCCCGTCACTGCCGCCTCCATTTCGCGCCACTTGTCGGTGCTGAAGGACGCGGATCTGGTGCGGGACACGCGGGAGGGTCAGTTCATTTACTATGAGCTGAACGCTTCGGTTTTAGAGGAAATTATGTTATGGATGAGTGATTTGAAAGGAGATAATGAAAATGATACGCGAGAATAAGTTAACTTTGACACTGACGTCTATCGTCATCCTGCTGCCCGTCCTGTGCGGAGTGGCACTTTGGGATCGCCTGCCGGTGGAGATCGCCACCCACTGGGGTGCCGACGGTTCGCCCAATAGCTGGAGCGCTCGCTGGTTTGCCGTTTTCGGTATTCCGGTTGTTATACTGGCACTCCACTGGTTTTGCGTGATCTGCACCCATCGCGATAAACGAAATAGCGCACAGAACAAGAAAATGATCGGTTTGGTGCTATGGGTTTGCCCCGCTGCGTCCCTGTTCGTCTGCGCGGTGATGTACGCCCACGCGCTGGGCAACACCGTCAACGTGGCCACGCTGGCCATTCTGTTCTGCGGCCTGCTGGGGATGGCCATGGGCAACTACCTGCCCAAATGCCTTCCCAGCCACACTGTCGGCATCCGCACGAAATGGACGCTGGCCAGCGAGGAAAACTGGGTCGCCACCCACCGCTTCAGCGGCCGCCTGTGGGTCATCATCGGGCTGCTCATGCTGCTCTGCGCTCTGCTGCCCCACACCGTATCGGTTTGGATCATGGCCGCGCTGATCATCATCCTCGTCGCCGCCCCCCTGCTCTTCTCCTGGCGATTCAGCAAGACCCACAAAAGCGAAAAGTGCGAATAAATATCGGCTTAACCGCATAAAAATTGCCGACTCGCGAGAGTCGGCAATTTTTTTCGTATGCTTATACGCCCAACTGGGGCTGGTCGAAGGCGAACAGTGCCTCGTTGATCGTGAACACATTATAATCCTGATGCACAATAAAATACTCGATGATGAGGTCGAATTTGAAAGCGTGGGACAGCCAATAGCCCGCCGTCCGCAGCAGCGTCTGCGTCTCGTCCAGCGGCAGCTCCAGCGCCAAGGCGCAGGCGATGGCCGTGGCCTTGCTGGGCTTATACTTCCGGTCGCCGCAGATCTGATCGAACTGTTCGCGGCTAACATTCGCTTTTCTGTACGTCTCCTCGCTCCCGAAGCCGCGTTCCTCCATCTTCCGAAGCACCATCTCCGAGAAGGTCTCCGCGGCAATGCTCCCCTTCTGCTGGCAATAATTGGAATTGTCCGCGTAGGTGTCCGAGTAGTTTTCAGCGATATAGGCCGCTATGCTTTCTCGCAGTTTTCTGTCAATTTGATAGCTGTTTTTGCCGAAAATCACGAGATAAGCCGTCAAATCTTCGTGCATAAGGAAGCTGCTGATGGTATCAATGGCAATTCGCAGCGCCTGTTCTTTCGGATATCCAAATATACCGGACGAAATCAGTGGAAAAGCAATTGTCTTGCAGTCATGATCCCGCGCCAGCCGCAGCGCCTTCCGGTAGCAGGAAACCAGCTTGCCCCGCTCCCCGTGGCAGCCATCCAAAAAACGCGGCCCCACGGCGTGGATGACATACTTGCAGGGCAAATTCCCCGCGCCGGTGATTTTTGCATCTCCGGTCTCGCAGCCGCCTAACTGGCGGCATTCCGCCAACAGCTCCGGCCCCGCCGCGCGGTGGATGCAGCCGTCCACTCCACCGCCGCCCAGCAGCGAACTATTTGCCGCGTTGACGATAGCATCCACCGGCATTCTCGTTATGTCGCTACACGCCAGAATCAACGGCATGACGACACCTCCTCCACAGCAGCCCTTACTCGTTCCACATCGAGCACCATTCGCGCCCTATTTCTCCGCTGTTACAGGAAAAGATTACCACATTCCCCACCCCCTGTCAATGCCCCAGCGGAGAAGACCAGTAAGATTGATGAAAAAAGGTGCAGTCGCAGTATCGCGATCAATCATTCGTCCTCGTCCTGCTCCAAAGTCTCCTCATCCTTCTTCACTTCCGCGGCCGCCCGCTTCACCTGCAATCGGTGGGCGATGGTGGTGATGAACACGGAGTTGGTGGGGCGCTTTTTG
>CAZTHY010000228.1:0-2303 GCA_964613205.1 uncultured Oscillospiraceae bacterium | reverse complement strand
AGTCCATCGGTGAGCCCGGTACCCAGCTGACCATGCGAACCTTCCACACCGGCGGTGTCGCCGGCGGCGACATCACCCAGGGCCTTCCCCGAGTGGAGGAGCTGTTCGAAGCCCGCAAGCCCAAGAAGATGGCCACCATCGCCGAGATCGGCGGTACGGTGCGCTTCGAGGAGGCCACCAAGGGCAGTCTGCTGAACATCATCATCACCGCCGACGACGGCGACACCCGCACCTACGCGGTGCCCCACACCGGCCTGCTGGTGCAGGACGGCGAGGTCATCGAGAAGGGTCGCCAGTTGCAGGACGGCGCGCTGAATCCCCATGACGTGCTGCGTATCCGCGGCGCTTCCGCCGTGCACAACTACCTCATTCAGGAGGTGCTGAAGGTCTACCGTCAGCAGGGCGTGGACATCAACGACAAGCACATCGAGGTCATCGTCCGCCAGATGATGCGGAAGGTGCGTATCGAGGACGCCAACGACGCCGTTGGCCTGCTGTCCGGTGCCATGGCCGACGTGATGGAGGTGGAGGACGCCAACGAGGCCGTCCGTGCCCGCATCGCCGCCGGTGAGACCCGTGAGGACGGCGAGCCGCTGCAGGAGGCCACCTACACCCAGCTGCTGATGGGTATCACCAAGGCGTCTCTGGCCACCGATTCCTTCCTCTCCGCCGCCTCCTTCCAGGAGACCACCAAGGTGCTGACGGAAGCGGCCATCAAGGGCAAGGTAGACCACCTTGTGGGCTTGAAGGAGAACGTCATCATCGGCAAGCTCATCCCCGCCGGTACCGGCCTGACGGCCTACCGCAAGCTGGCGGAGGACATGGTGCCGGAGCCGGAGCCCCCTGTGGTGGAGGAGCCGGTCATCGATCCCGCCTTCTCCGTGGCTGCCATTGAGGAGACCATGCGGGGCGGCGATCCCCTGCCGGAGGATTTCGCCCTCATGGACGACTAACCACCAAACGATAAAATAAGGAAGCCTTCGGGCTTCCTTATTTTATGCGTCAAAAAGGGCTTTTCGTGAAAACGCCATATTTTCCCCGTAAATTTCAGTGAGATTCACGAATTTTCCCTGCAATTCCTCTTGACGCTTTCCCTTTGCTATGCTATAATTTCAAATTGCGCGGGAATTGCCCGTGAGTTTTGTTATGCGTTGACAAGAGGGGGAGCGAGGGTGTCCGTTGAGCTGGCTGCCGCAGAGAAAGTCGTGGGGATCAAACAGGTTCGCCGCGCGCTGGAGCAGCATACGGCGCACCGCGTATTCCTGGCCTGCGACGCCGATCCCCGCCTGATCCAGCCGCTGCGGCTGCTGTGCCGTCAGGGCAGCGTCCCGCTGGACGACAGCCGCACCATGCGGCAGTTGGGCAGGGAGTGCGGCATCGACGTGGGCGCCTCCGCCGCCGCACTGCTGCGGAAATGACAGCGTTTCCATCCGGTACAGGCTTTGCCTGTCCGTGGAAAATAAATCGGGAGATACCTCCCACATTCTTTAAGAAAGGAGAAACCAAATGCCTACTTTTAACCAGCTGGTCAAGCAGGGCCGCAAGAAGGCGACCTACAAGTCCAACTCTCCCGCCATGCAGAAGGGTCTGAACACGCTGAAGAACAAGGAGACTGACCTCAGCTCCCCTCAGAAGCGCGGCGTCTGCACTGCCGTGAGAACTGCGACTCCCAAGAAGCCCAACTCCGCTCTGCGTAAGATCGCCCGTGTGCGTCTGACCAACGGCTACGAAGTCACCGCCTACATTCCCGGCGTGGGTCACTCCCTGCAGGAGCACTCCGTCGTGATGATCCGTGGTGGCCGTGTCAAGGACCTCCCCGGCGTCCGTTACCACATCATCCGCGGTACGTTGGATACCCAGGGCGTGTCCGGCCGTATGCAGGCCCGCTCCAAGTACGGCGCAAAGCGCCCCAAGAGCAAGTAAGTCTTGCTGCCTAAGCTTTGCCGAAAAGGTTTCTTATATCATATAATGAATACCTCTTTGGCAGAATACAACAGCCAAACGGCTGCTGAGTACCTGTGAAATCATACTAATTATGAAGGAGGGAAGCATAGTGCCCAGAAGAGGTAATGTTCCCAAGAGAGAGATCTTGCCCGATCCTATGTACAACTCCGTGCTGGTGACCAAGCTGGTCAACAGCATCATGTTGGACGGTAAAAAGGGCGTCGCCCAGAAGGTCGTCTACGGTGCTTTCGATATTATCAAGGAAAAGACCGAGAAAGAGCCTCTGGAAGTCTTTACCCAGGCGATGGAAAACATCATGCCCAGCCTGGAAGTCAAGGCTCGCCGTGTCGGCGGTGCCA
>CAZTHY010000227.1:0-2321 GCA_964613205.1 uncultured Oscillospiraceae bacterium | reverse complement strand
AAAAAAGAGGGGTTTCCCCCTCTTTTTTGCTTCAGTTTTCCTCTACCTCGTACCCTTTGCGGCGGAGGGAGGAGACGATCTCCTGAATGTGGGCTTTGTCCCGCGTCTCCAGCGAGATCTGCACCACGCAGGAGCCGATGGCGGCGCGGGTGTTGCGGCGCTCGTGGTTCACGTCCAGCACGTTGGCGCCCAGCGCGGAGACCACCTCCAGGAACGACGCCAGCGCGTGGGGCTGGTCGGGCAGGACGGTGGTGAGGTTGACGGTGCGCCCCTCCTTGGAAAGGCCGCGGGTCAGCACACGCTCCAGCATGGTCACGTCCACGTTGCCGCCGGACAGCAGCGCACAGACGGTCTTGCCCTCGGTGTTCACCTTGTGGTACATGGCGGCGGCGATACCCACGGCACCGGCACCCTCCGCCACTAACTTCTGCTTTTCCAGCACCGTCAGGATGGCGCTGGCGATCTCGCCCTCGCTGACCGTCACAAGCTCATCCACATACTCGCGGCACATATCGAAGGTCAGGTCGCCTGGCGTTTTCACCTTGATACCGTCGGCAATGGTGTCCACGCTGGACAGCGTGATGATCTTCCCCTCCCGCATGGACTCCACCATGCTGGGGGCGCCGGCGGCCTGCACGCCGATGATGCGGCAGTCGGGCTTCAGGTTCTTCACCGCGTAGGCAAGACCGGCGATCAGTCCGCCGCCGCCGATGGGGACGAAGATCATGTCCACGTCGGGAAGCTGCTCCAATATCTCAAGGCCGATGGTGCCCTGTCCCGCCATGACGCTGTAATCGTTGAAGGGGTGGATGAAGGTCAAGCCCTGCTCGTCCCGCAGACGCACCGCCTCGTTGTAGGCGTCGTCGTACACGCCGGGCACCAGCACCACGTTGGCACCGTAGCTGCGGGTGGCCTCGATTTTAGAAAGGGGCGCACCCTCGGGGATGCAGATGGTGGCCTTGATGCCCATATCACGGGCGGCGAAGGCCACGCCCTGTGCGTGGTTGCCGGCGGAACAGGCGATGACGCCCCGCTGCTTTTCCTCGTCGGTCAGCGTGGCGATCTTGTAGTACGCGCCGCGGAGCTTGAATGCGCCGGTCTTTTGCAGACAGTCCGCTTTCAGATAGAAGTCGCACCCGGGCACCATGCCCTTGGTCTGGATGACGGGAGTCCGGTTGATCACGGGCTTGAGCACCCGCTGTGCGTCATGCAGCATTGCCATGGAGATCATAGAAACACCCTCCTGTACCATAATTTGTTACCCTTAGTGTAGCACGTTCCGCCGCCGTGTGCAAGGACAAATTTCATAATTTTGTCCCTGTGTCACGGACAAGTGGCCGTGGTGATGCAAAAGGGAGACCTGTCGGTCTCCCTTTGTACACAGTATTAGTAGGCCACGCCCCAGTAGATGTCGGTGGTGGCTTCCTTGCCGCACATGACGCACTTGCCGGTGGTGCCGGACTGGTGCAGCGGCATACAACGACTGGACACGCCGGCCTTTTCCTTCATGGCCAGCTCGCACTCCAGACTGCCGCACCACTTGGTACGCGCCAGACCGCCGTTGCCCTGCGCCATGGCCTTGACTTCCTGCCAGTCGGTCATGTCGAAGGTGTTGTCCTGCAAGTTCTTCTCCGCCATGGCGTACAGGTTGTCGTGAACATCCTGCAACAGCTGCTTCACGGCGGTTTCCAGCTCCGTCAGCGGCACGAAGGTCTTTTCGCCGGTGTCGCGGCGGGCGATGCAGCACTGCTGCTTCTCCATATCCTTGGGGCCGATCTCCACACGCAGCGGCACGCCCTTCATCTCGTACTGGGCGAACTTCCAACCGGCGGACTGGTCACTGTCGTCCATGGACACACGGATACCGGCGGCGGTGAGACGGTTTTTCAGGTCGGCGGCGGCTTCCAGCACACCGGGCTTATGCTGGGCGATGGGGATAACCACCACCTGGGTGGGCGCGATGACCGGCGGCAGCACGAGACCGTGGTTGTCGCTGTGGGTCATGATGATGGCGCCGATGAGACGGGTGGACGCGCCCCAGCTGGTCTGGAAGGGGTATTGCAGCGTGTTGTCACGGCCGGCGAAGGTGACATCGTAGGCGCGGGAGAACTTGTCGCCGAAGAAATGGCTGGTGCCGGATTGCAGCGCCTTGTGATCCTTCATCATGCACTCGATGGTGTAGGTGGCCTCGGCACCGGCGAACTTCTCCTTGTCGGTCTTGCGTCCCTTCACCACCGGCATGGCCAGCGCGTTCTTGCACACGTCGGCGTAGCAGTTGAGCTGCTGCTCGGTCTCGGCCATGGCCTCCTCCGCCGTCTCGT
>CAZTHY010000226.1:0-2324 GCA_964613205.1 uncultured Oscillospiraceae bacterium | reverse complement strand
ACATATTGGGGATCATCAGCAGCAGACCCTGAGAGGCGGTGTAGGTGGTGGTCAGTGCGCCGGTACCGAGAGAACCGTGTACTGCGCCGGCTGCACCGGCCTCGGACTGCATCTCCACCACCTTGACGCGGGTGCCGAAGATGTTCTTCTGACCGTTGGCGCTCCACTGGTCAACAAAGTCGGCCATAGGGGAGGACGGCGTGATGGGGTAGATGGCAGCTACCTCGGAAAACGCGTAGCTGACGTGCGCCGCCGCGTTGTTGCCATCCATGGACTTCATTTTTCTTACCATAATGAGCCTCCTTCATATTATAAATTTCGCATTTGATACTCTCATATTAAGGCGAAATCTCACACATGGTCATAGTAACACAAAATTTCCCAACTGTAAACCTTGTTTTTGTCATTTTTACTATGGTGAAACTTTTTTAGCGCCATGCACAACTTTTCTCACCTCCGGCAGGGAAACGGCATCAAAACGCGCAAACTTTTCTTCCCTCCGCCGTAAGTTTTTGCGAAAACCGTCTGTTCATACGGAAAATTTTGTGCTATGATAGAGGGTAAGACAACGACGGAGGAGGTGCCGCGCATGATGGTGACGGTGCGCTCGCTGGGTCTGACAGGCATCAGCGGCTACGAGGTGTCGGTGGAATGCTTCCTGTCCGGCGGACTGCCCGGGTTCGACGTGGTGGGTCTGCCTGACGCGGCGGTAAAGGAATCCCGTGAGCGGGTGCGGGCGGCGGTGAAAAACTGCGGGGTGAAGTTCCCCGTCAGCCGTATCACCGTCAATTTAGCGCCTGCCCGCGTGCGGAAAGAGGGCACGCTGTACGACCTGCCCATTCTGCTGGGCATACTGGCAGCGGCGGAGGAGATACGCCCCCTGCCGTCGGACGCCGCCTTTTTAGGGGAGCTGAGTCTCAGCGGTGCGCTGCGGCCTGTCACCGGTGTGCTGCCTATGGCGCTGACCGCCGCAAGACTGGGGTTCAAGACGCTGTTCGTTCCCGCCGCCAACGCCGCCGAGGCCACGCTGGCCGACGGCGTGACGGTATACGGCGTGGAGACGGTGGGACAGCTCATCGACCATCTCAAGGGCGGCGAAGCCCTGTCTCCTGCACCCCGCTGGCAGCCGGAGAACGACCACCGCCCCCTGCCGGACTTTGCCGACGTGATGGGGCAGGAGAACGTAAAGCGGGCGCTGGAGATCGCCGCCGCCGGCGGCCACAACGTGCTGCTTATCGGCTCCCCGGGTGCGGGCAAGTCCATGCTGGCGCGGCGGCTGCCGTCTATTCTGCCGGATATGACGCGGGCGGAATCGCTGCAAACCACGGAAATTTACTCCGTGGCGGGGATGACCGACAGCGCCCACCCGCTGGTGGACAGCCGCCCCTTCCGTTCGCCCCACCACACCGCTTCTACCGTGTCCCTCTCCGGCGGCGGCGGTATACCGCGGCCAGGTGAGATTTCGCTGGCGCACAACGGTGTCCTGTTTTTAGACGAGCTGCCGGAGTTCGACAAGGCGGCGCTGGAGACGCTGCGCCAGCCGTTGGAGGACGGCTTCGTCACCATCACCCGCGCCAGCGGGTCGCTGACGCTGCCCAGCCGGTTCATGCTGGTGTGCGCCATGAACCCCTGCCGCTGCGGCTGGTACGGCCACCCCAGCGGACGGTGTACCTGTTCCGCCGGTCAGGTGGAGCAGTATATGCGCCGCATTTCCGGCCCGCTTCTCGACCGCATTGATATGCACATCGAAGTTCCCTCCGTGGAGTACGAGGCCATGCGCCGTCGGGAGCAGCCGGAGTCGTCAGAGGTCATCCGCCAGCGTGTCAATGCTGCCCGCGAGGTGCAGAAGCGCCGCTTTGCCGGTACGGACGTGTCCTGCAACGCCTACATGACGCCGCCTATGGTGGGGCAGTACTGCCAGCTGGACACCGCCGGTGAAAAGCTGATGCAGGGCGCCTTTGAGCGGCTGGGGCTTACAGGCCGCAGCCACGACCGCATCCTCCGCATGGCGCGTACCATCGCCGATCTGGAGGGCGCGGAGCAGATCACCTCCGTCCATCTGGCGGAGGCCATCCAGTACAGAAGCAGCAATATGCTGAAATAGCCATTTGTTCAGCCTCCCCTTGCTTGCAAGGGGAGGTGGCACGGCGAAGCCGTGACGGAGGGGATCCTGCGTCTGTCGCTATCCCCTCAGTCGCCTGCGGCGACAGCTCCC
This sequence comes from uncultured Oscillospiraceae bacterium, assembly GCA_964613205.1. Taxonomy (GTDB): domain Bacteria; phylum Bacillota; class Clostridia; order Oscillospirales; family Oscillospiraceae; genus Vescimonas. The sequence continues at coordinate 109 of CAZTHY010000226.1, read as the reverse complement.
CTTTGAAAAGGGGAGCCTATCAAGAAAGCGCAAGGAGATTTACTATGCACGAGATCATACTCTGCAAGCTGGGCGAGGTCGTTCTGAAAGGACTGAACCGCCACAGCTT
>CAZTHY010000225.1:0-2358 GCA_964613205.1 uncultured Oscillospiraceae bacterium | reverse complement strand
CGCCCCGATGCTGCATAGGATAACCCCTTTTGGTTCCTGTCCCCTTATTCGGAAAATTCCCTCTTGGCCGCCTCCATGCGGCGCTGGCGCTTGGCCTCCAGCTTTTCCTCGCGGCATTTGGGACAGCCGGTGGAGCTGCGGGAACGGCTGCGTACCTGCGTACACCAGTGGTGTCCCTTTTCACACTGCCACCACACCGGCGTGATGCTGGTGTGGGCGATGGATTCCGGCGTCAGGGGCAAATTCCGCTCCGTGTCCCACTCCCGCAGCAGGTACTGCCGGTTGTTCTCGTCGCAATAGCTTTTCAGGCTCATCTTTTTCTTCGCCGCCTCTCTTGCAATCTCCCTTGTTCCGTGTTATAGTGTGATTGTAAATCGTCCCCTTAGGGACGAGTCAAGTGCTTTTATGGAGAAAATGGGATGAAAAAACACGATGACAGTCTCTTCCAGATCGGTGAGGTGGCGAAGATCTTAGGCGTCACCCGCAAGACCATTCTCGTCTACGAGGACATGGGGCTGCTGACCCCCGCCGTCAAGGACGAGGAAAGCGGCTACCGCTACTACACGGCGGACAACATGACACAAATTCGCTCCATCCGCTCGCTGCAAGCGCTGGGTCTTTCGCTGAAAGAGGTGGGGGAGTACTACTACGACTTTGAGAACGTGGACAAGCACCTGCAGCGGCTGTTCGACCTGCGGGCGATGCTGGATCGGAACATCCAGATGCTGCAGGTCCGCGCCGCACGCCACGGCGATCTGACGGTACGGCGCGTCACGCTGCCCCAGCAGGTGTGCTACTGCCGCCGGTACCGCTGTGACAACGTGGCGGAGGCCGCCGTCCGGCTGCGTGACACCTACATCGCCGCCGCCCGCACGGGGAAAATGTCCATGGCGTCCCGTATGTTCACCATACGGATGACCGACTCGCCGGATGTGCTGGATCTGCTGTGCTGCATTCCGGTGGATGCGTCCTATCAGGGCGAGGAGCGGACGGAATTCCCCGAAACACCGGCGCTGTGCATCTACTACCGCGGCGCTTACGAGGGTACACCCACCGCCATGCGGGCGCTGGCGCAGTATGTGCGGGACAACCATGTGGAGACCACCGGCGGCTTCCGCTCCGTCTATCTGGAGGGGCCGCCCAATCGGGGCGAGCAGAGCGGGGACTACATCACCCAGGTGGCCGTGCCCATCAAGGCGGATTTCGCCCTTGAGACATGAAAAAAGAACGCCTTTCGGCGTTCTTTTTCGTTTTCTCGGTTCAGCCCTCCACTTTCAGGCCGAATTCCTCCGGCAGGAAGCGGGGACAGACGTTGTCGGTGGTGGTGATGACAGCGGCGGCCAGCCGCGTGCCGATCTCCACCGCGTCAGGCAGCTCACGGCCATACGTCAGCCCGATGGCCACACCGGCGCAGAAGGCGTCGCCGGCACCGGTGGTGTCCAGCACCTGCACGTTGCAGGCGGGCGCGGTGCCCTTCAGCCCGTGACAGTCGGCGTAGACGCTGCCCTGTCCGCCCATGGTCACCACCATGGCGGGGATGTTGGCCTTTTTCACCCGATCGGCCAGCACGTCACACAGCTCCTCCGGCGAGATGTCGCCGTAGTCCTCGGCGAACAGCAGTCCCGCCTCCTGCTGGTTGCAGATGAAGCAGTCGAACTCCTGCAAAAAGTCACGCCGTTTGGCGGCGATGCTCATGTTGGACACCAGCCCGAACAGCCGCGTACCGTGTTTCTTGGCCAGAGAGACGATCTTCTTCACGATGTCCTTGTCCAGATCCACCTCCAGCACCACCGCGTCGGCATCGGCGAAAATCGCGTCGCCCTGCTGCTCCAGCACGTCCAGCAGCGGCAGCATATTGGGACGCTTGGAGATGGAGCCCACCACGTCGCCGGTATTGTCGAAAATGGCCAGCCACGTCCCCATGCCGTCAGGGACGGTGAGGATATAGTCGGTGTTCACCTTATGGTCGCGGAGCTTGGCCACCACGGCAGCGCCGAGGGGACTGTCGTCCACGATGCTGAGAAACGTAGGCCGCAGCTCCACGTTGGCGATATTCTCCACCACGTTGCGGGACACGCCGCCGTGGATGTATGCGATGGTACCGGCGTTCCGTCCGCTGGGAATGTAGGTATCCAGCGGGAAGCCCTTGATGTCCACAAAAGTGGCGCCTATGACCACCATGCTCATGTCTGCCATCTCCCCTGTCGTTGAAGTGTCCCTATCATACCACAACCGGAGGGGAAATGGCAAGCAAAAGGACAAATTTTGTCGATTCGGCGCACCGAAGGCCATTTACCGGCAAAAACCGCCGTTGTTGGCAAAAATCTGTGGACAGGCGGGGGAGAGTTTCGTATAATG
>CAZTHY010000224.1:0-2363 GCA_964613205.1 uncultured Oscillospiraceae bacterium | reverse complement strand
GTGTTGTAATTATTTCCAAAAGGGGCTTGCATTATTTGCGATAATGTGCTACATTATTCTTGCCACACAATTCCATAGTTTGCAGCGAGAAAGCGTGCGTTTTTTACCTTTTGGTAAAAATGCAGGCTCTGCTCTCGTACGCTTTGTCGTTGTGAGGAATTGTGTGGCGCAATTGGAGCCGTGCGTTTTTCGTGTGTAGCTCCAATTGGGGCTACACATTTTTATTTTTAGGAGGGCGAAACAAAGTGAAAAAACTATTAGCAACCATGTTGGCGCTGGTCATGGCGCTGACGCTGTGCGCCACCGCTTGGGCGGATTCTGTATTCACGAACGGCGTGGCGACTGTCAGCAATGAGCTAGAATTAAAGGCGGCGCTTGCGGAAGCGAAAACTGCCACTGAACCTGTTACGATCGACCTGAATGGTGCGACGTATGCAGTAAACGGATTCGCCAGAGATGCGGACGCATATATCCACATTGAAGCGAATGTCACCTTGAAAAACGGAACATTCGATGTTACCGGTGCGAACTGCGGAGATGGCTTTTCCGGTATCATCAGCATTCGGGAAGATGCTGCCGTTACCTTTGAGAATGTCTATTTTACTGGTAATGTGTATAAATCTGCCGCTGGCGTGATTGCTATTACTGATATTCATGGCGTAGATTATTTTTGCACGCTCACTCTGAAAGAGTGCAGCTTCAATCTGAAGAATGAGCAGGCTGCCGGTGCTGCGTCTATCATATACGGAACTGGCATCAATAACTGCAAGGTTGTTATTGATAATTGCACTTTTACTCTTGAAAACACCAATCGCATCTTCTTGCAGATGACTATTGATATGAAGGAGAGCTCCCTTACTGACACTACTACAAATGAAAGCGCAGAGCACGCATTCCGGAATGTCGCAGGTGAGATTAAGAATTCTACCGTTTCTATCACTGGTACCCACAAGACTGGTATCAAGAATAGTGCGGGCGCAGAATTGAAGATTACCGATTCTAATGTTGCTTTGAGCGGCGCAAGAACAAGCGACTTGGTTTTGGAGAATAGCGCGTCTGTAGTTTTGGATGCTGATTCTTCTTTGGCCTATGACAAGATGACCAGTGATGTCGCAGTGCTGGTGCTTGATCCGGATGGTGGTGCTATGGAGAAGCCCTTCCTCTTCGCAAATGGCGGCGAGATTAAAGCTGACCTTGGCGAAGTAACTCCGGTCAAGAGCGGCTATAAGTTCTTGGGCTGGTACAACGGAGAGACAAAGGTTGACGGTACTGTTACTGTGGATGCAGGTACTACCACCAATCTTACTGCCAAATGGGATGTTAAGACCAGCAACGTGACCATCAATGGCAGCGATACTTCCAGCGAGACCGGTAGCGCGACTATTACCGCCGGTGAGAAATTCACTCTGACCGAGACGCCCGCTACTTCCAGCACCACTCCCGCTGCTTCTGCGGAGTTCAACGGCAGCGCCGCTACCGCTATTGTTGACAACATTCCTGTGGGAACAGAGAAGGTGGAACTGACGGTTACTGCCAAGGCGGCTGCTGCTACCGTAGTTGAGGAGAACAACCAGGCGGCTTATGAAGCGGCAACCACGAACACCAGCACTACCAACGCTGTTGTGGTGAGTATTGACCTCAAGGCTGGCAACACGAAGCTGTTCACCAAGGATGATGTGGCAAGTGCAATGGGTGAAGTTTATGCCATTGTCAAGGTTCCTTACAAGACCGGCATGAAGAATATTACCGTTCAGCACTTGGATGGCAATACTGCTGTGGGTTTGGTGGAAGTGACCGATTTGAGCCAGCTTGAGAATACAGCTTTCGGCGACAACTACGGCTACTTCAATTACGACTCCACCACCGGTGTCATCACCATGAAGCTGCCCCACTTCTCCCAGTATCTGATCAATGCGGAGAAGGCCAGCAGCGGTGGTCATGCCAGACCCATCCTTTCCGGTGGCGCGACTGCGGCTGACACCGTGAAGGACAAGGCCGAATCCCCCAAGACCTTTGACGCCGGTATCGCTGTCTATGGCGTGATGGCCATTTCCTCCGTCCTCGGCATGGGCTACATGGGCAAGAAGAAGTTCTAATTTGTTCTCCCCCTTGGCGGTGTTATGACCCCTCATCGCCGGAAGAGATACGAAAAGCACCCCGTGAGGGGTGCTTTTCCTGTATTTGAGAGGGTGCGGGGATGTTGTAGGGGTCGATGCGGCCTCGCATATTCCCGCGAGGTCTGTCGGGCGCGCGTTCCTTTCGCGCCCGACCCACATCGACCCGCACGCAGGCATTTCTGCGAATAAAGGGTTTGGGTGAGAGGAAACGCCGTCAAATATGTCATTGCGAACCAGTCCGCAGAC
>CAZTHY010000223.1:0-2372 GCA_964613205.1 uncultured Oscillospiraceae bacterium | reverse complement strand
GCCCTGAACGTCCAGAATCACCTCACCGGGCTTGGCCTCCCCCTTCTGCACCTGCAGCTGCACGGGACGGCCCACCATCATGTTGGACAGCTCCTGGGGGTTGGTATCCTTGATGTCCACGGTGCCGATGCATTTGCCCTTGCGAAGAACCGTGCAGCGGTCGGCCACGGCCATGATCTCATTGAGCTTGTGGGTGATGAAGAGGATGGATTTTCCCTCTCTGGCAAAGCCCCGCATGATCTCCATCAGCTCGTCAATCTCCTGGGGGGTCAGCACGGCGGTGGGCTCGTCGAAGATCAGGATCTCATTGTCCCGGTAGAGCATCTTCAGGATCTCGGTGCGCTGCTGCATACCCACGGTGATGTCCTCGATGAGGGCATCGGGATCCACCATGAGACCGTACTTTTCGCTCAGCGCCAGTACCTTCTCCCGCGCCTCCTTCTTTTGCAGGAAGCCGTGCTTCGTGGGCTCCACGCCCATGATGATGTTGTCCAGCACGGTGAAGCACTCCACCAGCTTGAAGTGCTGGTGCACCATGCCGATGCCCAGTGCGTTGGCGTCGTTGGGATCCTTGATGGAGACCTCCACGCCGTCCTTGCGGATAGTGCCCTCCTCCGGCTGGTACAGGCCGAAGAGAACGCTCATCAGCGTGGACTTACCGGCGCCGTTTTCGCCCAGCAGGGCGTGTATCTCGCCCTTTTTGAGCTGCAAGGTGATGTTGTCGTTGGCGATGATACCCGGGAACCGCTTGGTGATGTGGAGCATTTCAATGGCATACGGTGTGTCCAAGTGTCGCCCTCCTTCCGTTTTATGGCCCGCCGCGTTGCCTGGGGAGCGGGGACGGAAACCATTTGATAGATAAAGTTATTATACTATACTCCCCACAGGAAAGCAAAGACATTTTCGCGGAAATCCCCGTTACCGGTACTGTTTTTTCTCATTTTCGCCCCGAAGACCAAAAAGAAAGACCGCCGAAGCGGTCTTTTCAGCTCATGATCTCCGGTGACGTATCGCCCAGCAGCGCATTGAGATAGTCTCTGCGCCCGTACAGCACACGGTCAACGTACACGTCCTTGCCGCTGACGCGATAAAACACCATGTAGCTGCCGCTGACAAGATAGCGGTAGTCGGTGTCCGTTTTCGCAATGGAGGTGAGCGGCGTGCCGATGAGGGGATGCGAGCGGAGCAGGCGGATGTTGTCGGTGATTTTTGACAGCACCGATAATGCGGCCTTTGGATTTTCCAGATTTTCCGTGATGTATCTCTTGATGTCGGCGAGGTCTTTTTTCGCGTCGGTGGACAGTATCAGATTACTCATGGCGGATACCGAGGGATTCCTCGACCTCCTCTAACGTATACCACCCCTCCGTTTCGCCGGAGCGGCGGCCTTTTTCCAGTTCGCTGAGCAGGCGGAGGGTGGCTTCCGTTTTGGTGTAGTCGTTGATGTCCACGATGGCGTAGCGGCCGCGGCCGTTTTTCGTCAGAAAGACCGGCGCGCCAACGGCGACGTCGTGGAGCACCTCGGTGTAGTTCCGCAGGTCGGAGATAGGCTTGATATTCGGCATGGTATTCACTCCCTTCATCCGTAGTATACCCGATAGTGCTGTAAAATTCAACTGTAAATTTTACAGCACCGCCAAAAGCCAAAAAGAAAGACCGCCGAAGCGGTCTTTCTTGATGGGAGATCAGCGATTAGCCGACGATCTGACCCTGCTCGTCCACGGTGATGACGGTGGCGAAGTCAGCAGCGGCCTTGGAGACGTCGTTGGAGACGACCAGGCTGCCATCGAACATGGCCTTCACGAGAGCCTTGTAGTTGTCAACGGTGAAGGTGTCGCTCCACTGAGTGCCCTCGCCCATGGGGATCTGGACGTAGTTGGCCTCGGGATCGTCACCGGACACCAGACCCAGGGTCTCGATCTTGCCGGCGTAGTTGGCCCAGTTGCCGTTGATGATAACGTCGGTCAGGGTGTCATAGGTAGCGGGATACAGACCCTTCATAGCGGAGGTGACCACCATGCCCTCGGTCTCGGCATAGTTGGTGATGACACCGGCCTGGTCCACGTCCACGCCGATGACCTTGGCGCCTTCCACCTTCTTGGCGGCGTCAACAGCGGAGGTGTAGATACCGCCGCCGCAGGCGAACACGAGCTCGGTGCCGTTGGCATACCAGGTATCCATCACGGCGGTGATGTCGGCGGTGCCGTAGAACAGACCGCCATAGATGTAGTTGACGTTCACGTCGGTCAGACCCATCTCAACGGCAGCAGCGTCAGCGCCCTGCACGAAGCCGTAGCCATAGCGGACAACAGCGGGGACAGCCATGCCGCCCAGGAAGCCCAGGTTCTTGTAGCCCAGCTTCACAGCAGCGT
>CAZTHY010000222.1:0-2390 GCA_964613205.1 uncultured Oscillospiraceae bacterium | reverse complement strand
ACGGCGGGGTGAGGTCACCCCGCCCTACGAATATTCTCCGCAAGTCTCTGCGTTAAACAAAGGGAGGGGCAAAGCCCCTCCCGTTGAATTTATTTCACCCTCCACCACCGTTTTTCTCTCAACGAACCTGCCACGATGGGGCAATCCAAAATCTCCGCAAGCGGCTTCAACGTCTCCGGCAGAATATCGCCGTCGATTTGGTTGACATAAAGTATGTCAAATCCCCCCTCTGCGGCCAGCACTTTGGCGGCGATGGTGGGGGTGATGGGGGTGTTTTCCGCCACACCGGCCAGGGCGGCATAGCGGATGGGGCGGTGGGCGGCGGCGGAGATGGGCTGGCCAAAGCAGGATGCGCCCAGCACGCAGACGGTGCGCTTGCGCGTCTCCGGCAGCACCGGCTCCCAGGACTCATGGGCTTTGGCGGGCAGGTGCTTGGAGCCGTCCGCCTCCACCAGCACGAAGTCCGCCGCCTGCTGCCAGCCGTCGAAGGACGGCGCGGCCAGCTTGCCCTCCGGTGTCATCGTACCGGCGCAGACCACGCCCTCGCGGGAAAGCGCCGCTGCCAGCGCCGGTGCGTCACTGACCACGGTATACTGTTCGGGCGGCAGGATGTGGGTGGTGGTGGTCACCAGCACGGTGCCCAGCGGCCGCAATTCCTCCGCCAGCGTGTACATCAGGCTGGTCTTGCCACCGCTGCCGATGATGGCGGTAAGCCCCCGCGGAACGGCCAGCAGTCTATGAAGCTCTGTCATGGATCTCTCCCCTTTCTTTCCTCGGATGATACCACATTTTTTGCCGCCGCGCAACGAAAAAACGGTGGAGAAGTGTCGGTTTTTCCCGCCATGGTACTAAAAACTTGACAAAAGGGGGATATAGTGCTATACTCCCAAAAGATTTCACAACGGTAACAAAAGTTACAAAAGTGTATCAAAATTTACCCCGCCGCCGGTTTGAACGTCAGTCACGGCGGCTATAGTAAGAGCAGGTTTACCCTTCTCTTACGACCATGTGAGGTACTATGACACGAACTGAAACCACAACAAGACACAGCTTTACCCCTGTCGCCGTCTGTCAGGCCATCCACGATGCGCCCTACCACGTCGCCCGCTTCCTCGTCCGCATCTGCTGCGATGTGGCGCGGTGTGCGGTGTGGACGGCGGACGCCATCGCCATGGGCTTCCGGCAGGACGCGGCATCGGTGTGTGCCGCCTTTATGGCGTCCTCGCTGGTCAGCGCCGTTCATGCGGTGCGCCGTGCGCCGTCGCTGGTGGGCTTTATGCAGGGGCTGCGGATGAACCCCCTCATCCGTCTGGTGACCATGATCGCGCTGATGGCGGTACTGATGGCGTTCATCACCGCCTACGAACCCCAGCGCACCGTGGACGCCATCACCATCATCGTGGACGACGAGGGACACCACGTTCTCACCGACGACAGCGACGAGGAGACGTACAACGGTCTCCTGCTGCGCCGCAGCATCGGGCTGGACAAGTTGCAGGCCATTTTGGAGCCGAACCGCACCGTCACCGTCAACCACGGCAGCACGGTGGAGCGGTACGACACGAAGGCCGAACGGCTGGCCGCCTTCTTCCAGCGCCACGGCATCGTGCTGGGCGAGGAGGAGATGGTGGAGCTGGACACCACCGGCGAGGAGCTGTCCATCCACATCAGCGACACGCTGACCTACCAGCACTATGTGGTGGTGGAGACGGACTACGAGACGAAGCGCAGCCCCGATCCCCTGATGGACAAGGGCACCGAGCGGGTACTGCGTAAGGGCGTGAAGGGACAGGTCATCGAGACCTACGAGGACACGGTGGTAGGCGGCGAGGTGGTCTCCACCCGCTATGTAGGTGCCAGCCACGACACGTCCCACGCGGAGCTGATCCTCTACGGCACCCGTGTCTACGAGGTGGAGCGGGACGACACCATCGTGGAGGATCACCCCTATGACGAGGGCGAAGGCGGCTATCTGCTGTTCGCCTCCGGCGACACCATGACGTATTCCAAGGTGTTGGCCTGCCGTTCCACCGCCTATTACAGCGGCGGAGAGGGCGGTGCGGCGTGGACGACGGCGGTAGGTGCCAGCGTCGGCATCGGCACCATTGCGGTAGACCCCACCGTCATCCCCTACTACACCAAGATGTTCATCCAGTCCACCAACGGCCGCCGTGTCTACGGCATGGGCACCGCGCTGGACTGCGGCGGCGCCATCAAGGGCAACATCGTTGACCTGTGGTTCCCCACCAGAGCCGACTGCTACCGCTGGGGCAACAGCAACGTAACGGTGTATATTTTGGATAAGAAAGCGTGAAAAAAGAAGCCCGTAAGGGCTTCTTTTTTATGCCGCCTGCGGCGGATGATATACCACCCTTCGGGTGGATGATATA
>CAZTHY010000221.1:0-2396 GCA_964613205.1 uncultured Oscillospiraceae bacterium | reverse complement strand
CGTACCACCCGCACCCTTCCTCGTGCCCGTTGATGACGCCGATGGCTTGCAGGTAGGAGTAGACGATGGTGGAGCCGACGAAGGTCATGCCGCGGCGTTTCATGTCGGCGGAGACGGCGTCGGACAGGGGCGAGGTGGTGCGCAGGGTGCAGGGCTCATGCACCACCGCGCCGTCGGTGAACGACCAGATGTAGTCGCTGAACGTGCCGAATTCCCGCTGGATGGCCTCAAACACCGCGCTGTTGCGGACGGCGCCTCTGATCTTCAGCCGGTTGCGGATGATGGCAGGATCCCGCAGCAGCGCCGCTATCTTGTCCTCGCTGTAGGTCGCCACCATGTGGACGTCGAAGCCGTCAAAGGCGCTGCGGAAGGCGTCACGCTTGTTCAGCACGCACTCCCAGGACAGCCCCGCCTGGAAGCACTCCAACAGCAGCAGCTCGTACAGCGCCCCGTCGTCGCGCACCGGCCGCCCCCATTCCTCGTCGTGGTAGCGGACATACGCCGGATTCTTCAAATTGCACCACTTGCACCGCATAGGTTCCATGGCTGACCTCCTCTCCAGACTCATTCGATCCCAAACAGCCTCTTCCCGTTCTCCCAGGTGAGTTGTTCCAGCTCATCTGGGCTGATATTTTTCCACTCGGCCAGTTTTTCGGCTACCTGACGGACGTGGGTGGAGTCGTTGCGCTTGCCGCGGTGGGGGACGGGGGTGAGGTAGGGGCTGTCTGTCTCGATGACCATGCGGTCGAGGGGCGTGATGGCGGCCACCTCCGGCGCACGGCGGGCGTTTTTGTAGGTGATGGGGCCGTCGAAGCCCAGATACCAGCCCCGCTTCAGCAGCGCTTCCGCCATTTCGGGGCTGCCGGAGAAGCAGTGGAACACGCCCCGCAGGGCGGGGTAGTCGCTGACGATGGCCAGCGTGTCACCGTGGGCGTCCCGATCGTGGACGATCACCGGCAGGTCCAGCGCCAGCGCCAGCTCCAACTGGGCGCGGAACACCTGCTGCTGGAACTCCCGCGGCGGATTCTCCGCCCAGTAGTAGTCCAGCCCGATCTCCCCGATGGCCACCACTTTTTCCTCCGCCGCCAAAGCGCGGAGTGCGTCGATGTGGGCGGGGACGAAGTCGCCGCAGTTTTCGGGGTGGATGCCCACGGCGGCGTAGACGTGGCCGTAGCGGTGCGCCAGCGACACCGCCGTCTGGGACGTTTTCAGGTCGCAGCCCGGGTTGACGATGAGTCCCACGCCGTTTTCCGGCATGGCGGACAGCAGTGCGTCGCGGTCAACGTCAAAGGCTTCATCGTCATAATGGGCGTGGGTGTCGAACAGCATCGCTCAGCCCTCCGTGGTGAAGCGCCCCAGCTCGGTGCTGTCGATATACAGCGCCTTGGCGGCCTTCACCTTTTCCATGTGGGACTGCTCCATGTGGACGCGCTGGTGGGCATCGCTGACCCACCGCTCGATGAGCAGCAGCTCGTTCTCGTCCTGCGCCGAAAAGTAGTAGTCGTAGGCCAGACACCCCTCCTCCTGACGGATGGCCGTCACCACGCCCTGCTCCACCAGCGTCCGGACAAAGGCCTCACGGCCGTTGGGCTTGGCGTGGTAGATGACGTACAGCTTCAATTCCTCCATATCGCACCTCCGAGGTCAGTTTTCCCCATTGTACCACGGCGGAAGGGGAAGCGCAAATTTTTCCGTGAAATGGCGAAAAAACCATTTACAAAAAGTATAAAATAAGATATAATTTACATCCTGTATAGAAATCACGATAGGTGGGAGAACAACATGGCAACGGATTTTTCCAGAACGCTGAGTCTGCTGCGGCAGGAGACCGGCGTCAGCCAGCGAAAGGCAGCGGCGGCGCTGGGTGTCAGTCAGGCGCTGCTGAGCCACTATGAAAACGGCATTCGCGAGCCGGGACTGGCCTTCGTCAGCCGCGTGTGCGACTATTACCATGTGTCGGCGGACTTCCTGCTGGGGCGCACCAATTCGCGGGACGGCAGCATCATCGAGGCATCGGAGCTGTACGATGCCAGCGACGAGCGGGGCACGCTGAAGGGCAGCATTCTGGCCACGCTGCAAAAGAAGCTGGTGGTGAACACCACCGGCGTGCTGTTTGATCTGCTGGGGCGCTGCGGCGATCGGGAAGCCATCCACGCCGCCGGCGATTACATGGGCGCGGCGCTGTACACGCTGCTGCGCCATCTGTACCGGAAGGGCGGCGGCAGCGAGGACTTCTTCGCCACGGACAGCGTGGCTTTTGACGGCGGTGCGGTGGACGCGGCCATGCTCCGCAGCCGTGCATCGTACCTGCAAGCCCTCCACACCGCCGAGGTGCCGGAGTTGACCTCCGACGACCTCACCGCCGCCCCGGGTGTCGGCCAAAGCGCCGCCCAGGT
>CAZTHY010000220.1:0-2399 GCA_964613205.1 uncultured Oscillospiraceae bacterium | reverse complement strand
AAAAAAGAGACCCTCACGGGTCTCTTTTTTTATCGGGGTTCGCTGCGGTCGAAGGCCACCACTACGCGGCGGTTGGGCTCGGTGCCTACCGAATAGGTGGTGACGCCGCGGACATCCTGCAAGGCGGCGTGGATGACATGGCGCTCGTAGGCGTTCATGGGCTCCAGCGTCACGCTGCGGCGGTACTTCTTCACCTTGGCCGCCACCTTCTGGGCAAGGCTCACAAGGCTCTGCTCACGGCGGGCGCGGTAGTTCTCCGCGTCAAGCTGGACACGGACGCGCTTTTCGGTGGTGGTGTTGATGGCGTAGTTGGTGAGCTGCTGGATGGCATCCAGCGTCTCGCCGCGGTGGCCGATGAGCTGGCCAAGGCGTTCGCCCACCAGCAGCACCTTATAGCGGCCCTTTTCCATCTCGTAGACCTTGATCTCCGCCTTGCTGTTCATGTGCTCCAGCAGGCCGCCCACGAATTCGATGATGCGCTTGGAATTGTCATCGTCCACCTCGGGGTAGTTCATGGACTGCACCGAAAGCTCATCCTCGCGGTGGATGTTGGGCATCTTGACGGGGGCGCGGTCGGGGCGGGGTCTGTCCTGACGGGGCTTGCCGCCGCTGGGACGGTCATTATTGCGGGGACGGCTATCCTGACGGGGCTTTTCCGGCTTGGGAGCGGCGGCCTTCTCCATCTTGGGGGCGGGAGCGACTTCCTTCTCCACCGGCTTTTCGGGGATGATGCGGGGAGCGGCCACTACCGGCTCCTCCACGGCGGCCTCCTCGGGGCCGTAGGTAATGCGAATACGGGCGGGTACGGCGCCAATGCCTAAAAAGCCGCTCTTGGCCCGCTCGAGGATGGTGACGGACACGTCGTCCCGCTCCATGCCGAGCTGCTCCAGACCTTTGCGGAGCGCCTCGTCCTCGGTCTTGCCCGTTACGTCGATGTAACTCATAGACAAAGCTCCTTATTCGTCGTTAATCTTTGTAGTGCTCGTCGCTGTAAGCCCGTCCGCGGGCGTAGGGACGATTGCCCACCTTGCCGGCCTCGGTGGTGGCACCGGCGTGGCTGCCCTCTTTTTTCTTCTTGGGCTGGGGCTGGGTCTTTTTCTTGGCGTTGCTCTCGGCCAGCTGCTGGTTGTAGTTGTCCTTGGCGGCCTGCATCTTGGCGTAGCGCTTCTCTCTCTTTTCCCGCTCCTTGTCGGTCTCCTCGCGGTCGAGGATCTTGTTGAAGTACTTGTTCAGCGTCAGCTCCTGAATGCAGGAGAAGCCGGCGTTGGCGATCCAGTACAAACACAGGGCGGCGGGGAGGATGTAGCCCATCCAGATGGTCATGAGGGGCATCATGTACATCATGGCCTTGGAGGAGCCGTTCATGTTGTTGTTGCCGTTGCTCTTCATGGAGATAACGGTCATGAGGAACTGGAGAGCGGCGGAGATGAGGGGCATCAGCATAATGCCGATGACAGCCCAACCGCCGGAGGGGAACTGGCTGAACAGGTTGCTGGCCACGGCGGACAGATCCATGCCCAGGAAGTTGAAGTCCAGGTCGATCAGGCCGGCGAACTTACCGTCGAAGTCCGCCCAGTGCTCGTGGATGAACTTGGCCAGATAGATCTGCTCGTAGGCAGACGCCTGACCCTCCACGGCGGTGTAGCCGAGAGAGGTGGCCAGCGCGGTGATCTCCGCGATGACCTCGTTGGACAGGGACATGAAGTAGCGCAGGGGGGTACGGATGATGTAGTACAGCGCGATGAGGATGGGGAAGGGGATGAAGGACCACAGGCAGCCGGACATAGGGTTCACACCCTCGCGGGCGTAGAGATCGGCGATCTCCTGCTGCTGCTTTTCCTTGTTGTTGGCGTACTTTTTCTGGATCTCCTGCAGCTTGCCGTTCATACGGCCCATGCGGAGCATACTCTTCTTGCTCTTGAGCTGGAAGGGCAGCAGCACCAGCTTCACCACCAGGGTGAAGAGGATGAGCGCCACGCCGTAGGAACCGGTCCAGGTGTAGAACAGGCGGGTCAGCCACGCGAAAGGCACGCAGATATAGTAGCCGATTGTTGCGAACATAGGCTTTTTCCTCCGAATTTTATTGGAAGGGGTGGGGTTGTAGGAGCCGAGGCCCACATCGACCAGCGAACGGGTCGGGCGGAAAAACGAGGTAGTGTAAAAGGATGAAAGGGCTTCACCGGCGGGCACCGGTTTGTTGGCGGGGCGACCACTTACTCTTGGGGTGGGGTAAGAGTAAGGGGGGTGTGGTCGTCCCGATGAAGCCTGGAGGGGGGGATGGAAGGGTCCTCGTGATCCCGAAGCGAAAGGGACTGTCATTCACGCGCCGACGCGAAACGACAGGTCGATGCAGGCATCGACCCCTACAACAACGTGGGAAATGCGGGGTGGGAAAAACC
>CAZTHY010000219.1:0-2400 GCA_964613205.1 uncultured Oscillospiraceae bacterium | reverse complement strand
GGAGCTGGCATTTGCGAAGCAAATGACTGAGGGGATTCCGGTGGTGCGGTGCAATTTATCCCTTCCGTCAACGCTTCGCGTTGCCACCTCCCCTTGTAAACAAGGGGAGGCCATTTTTCGCCGCGTTGCGGCGAAACGGCGGGGTGAGGTCACCCCGCCCTACGAAACGTCCACCGTTACCCTCTGCTTCAAATGAAAAAAGAGACCCGCGGGTCTCTTTTTTACTGCTCCATTCGCTTCAATTTCCGTATGTCCTCGCCGAAGAAGGGCAGGATCTCGTACTCACCCTCCAGGCGGGACAGCACCGGCGCACCGTAGCGGCGGCCTATGTCGTCGGGGGCGAGGTTGGTGTTCAGAATCGTGGCGCGGCCTTCCAGCAACCGGCCGTTCACCAGCTGATAGAGAGCGCTCTGGACGAAGGCGGTGGTCATCTCGGTGCCTAAATCGTCCACGATGAGCAGGTCGCACCGCTGGCAGCGGCGGACATCGTTGTCACTGTCGCTGTCGCCGCGGAATTTGGCCTCCTCGAAGCGGGCGAAGATGCTGCCCGCCGTGTCGTACACCACGGAGAACCCCCTCTGGCTCACCTCACGGGCGATGCAGGCGGAGAGGTACGTCTTGCCCAGCCCCGTGCCGCCGGACAGCAGCAAGCTCCCGCTGCGGCGGGTGAACTGACGGGCATAGTCGCGGCAGGTGTCGAAATTCCGCTCCATGTTGGTGCGGGGTGCAATGCCGTAGTCCGGCCACACCGCGTCATCGTAGTAGTCGAACCGGAAATCGTCAAAGGACGCGCTGCCCAGCGGCAGCAGCTTGCTCAGCTCCGCCAACTGCTCTTTGGCATAATACTCCCGCAGACAGCGGCACACCTCGCCCTTTTCGTAGCCGGTGTCGCCGCAGCGGTCGCATACCGGCTTGTCGTCCAGATAGTCGATGGGGTGACCCTGCTTCGTCAGCAGTTCCGCCCGCTGGCGCTGTAGCTCCAGATTTTCGTCCCGCACCAGCTTCAGCGCCGGCAGGGGATCCTCTTTTTTCTCCAGCGCAGCCGACACCACCTTGCCCATGGTGCTGCGCAGCTCTCTGTCGATCTCCGCCAGCTTCGGCTCCTTGGCAAAGACGGCGCGGCGGCGGCGCTCCAGTTCCTGCGCGCGGCGCTGCTTGTCCTGATCGAAGCGGGCAATGGCGCGGCGCATGATCGTTCCGTCGTATGGCATAGCAGTTACCTCTTAATGTATTTCTTCATCCACGCGTCCTTCTGTCCGCTGTCCTTGCTTGCCGTGGCGGTGACAGCCGGTGCGGAGGACGGTTTTCGCTTCTCGCCCCGCTCGATCTGCTGGGGGGTGTGCCAGCCGGACTGGTGCCAGCGGTTCAGAATGCCGTTGAGATACCGCCAGTTCAGGTCTTTCTTGTACAGCACGGTGCGCTCGTAGGCCATGGCCACCGTCTCCGGCGGAAAGCCCTTTTCCATCCAGTCCAGTATGTACCGCCGCTCCGATTCCACCGGTGGTCTCTGGGGCAGGCAAAGCGCCTGCATATACGCCCCTGTCCGGCTCTCCCGCTCCGTCCAGCGCTTGAGATACGCGGCGGCGGCGGTCTGGTCGTAGATGCCCAGCTGCGCCCAGCGGTAGCCCTCTTTTTCGATCTGCCGCAGCGTAGGACGGCGGCCTTCGCCCCACTGGCGCTTCGCCCGCTCCACACAGTGGCACACCAGCAGGTAGATAACGTCGGCGGGCATGGCCATGTCATCGTAAAGACCGGCCAGGATCTGCAAGTCGGTGGTGCGCAGCTTTTTGCCCAACTGCTGCTCCGTTTGGGGGATCAGCAGGCGGAAGCCCTCGTTGTCCGTCAGCAGCGCGGCGATGTCCTCCGCCGAGTAGACGGGGCGTTCCTCCGCCGGTGCCGGCGGCGGCGTGGTGGGCTTGGGCAGGAACCCCAGCTCCTGCAGCGTCTTTTCCGCCGCGTCGATACGCAGTCGGCTGATGGGCAGCAGCTTTTCCAGCTCTTCCTCGGTGACGCCCCGCCCGAACCGCTGCAACGCCAAATACAGCAGCGCCGCGTCGCCCTGCCCGCTTTTCAGCAGCGCGTCCACCCGCTCCACCGGCAGGGTGATATTCTGTTGTCCCCCGCGGAGAATGTAACCGGACATGGTGAGTACCTCGTTTTTTGGGATATGGGGTGGGTGGCGACGGTAGGAATAGCCTCCCCTTTTCAAAGGGGAGGTGGCATTTGCGAAGCAAATGACGAAAGGGATAGCCCCGCCGCAGCGGAATCCCCTCAGTCACCCTTCGGGTGACAGCTCCCCTTACAAGTAAGGGGAGCCTTTTCCGTTTTCCCCTGCTCATTTTTACCTCCCCCTATTCTACAATAAAACCCCTCGTTCGTAAAGCGGGATTTGACAAATTT
>CAZTHY010000218.1:0-2436 GCA_964613205.1 uncultured Oscillospiraceae bacterium | reverse complement strand
TGGGCTTTATCAGCCGCGACGAATTCAAGAATTTCCGCCAGCTCCACAGCATTTTACAGGGTCATCCCGACTGCAAGAAGGTGCCTGGTGTGGACGCCTCCACCGGCTCTCTCGGTCAGGGCTGCTCCATCGCTGTCGGCATGGCGCTGGGCGCCAAGGTGCAGGGCAAGGACGTGAAGGTCTACACCCTGCTGGGCGACGGCGAATGTCAGGAAGGTCAGATCTGGGAGGCGCTGATGTCCGCCGCCCACTATAAGCTGGACAATCTCACCGTCATCGTGGACAACAACGGTCTGCAGATCGACGGCAGCAACGATGAGGTCATGAGTCTGGGCGATATGGCGGCCAAGCTGCGGGCGTTCGGCTTCGACCTCCACGAGATCGACGGCCACGATCTGGACGCCATCGAGGCGGCGCTCAGCGCCCCTGTGACGGCGAGCAAGCCCAAGGCTATTCTGGCGCATACGGTGAAGGGCAAGGGCGTGTCCTTTATGGAAAATCAGGTCGGCTGGCACGGCAAGGCTCCCAACGAGGAGCAGCGGCAGCAGGCGCTGAAGGAATTGGAGGGCTAAGTCATGAGTGAAAAGATCGCCACCCGCGAAGCCTACGGCAAGGCTCTGGTAGAGCTGGGTGAACAGAACGACAAAGTGGTGGTGCTGGACGCCGATCTGGCAGGCGCTACCATGACCAAGTATTTCAAGGCGGCGCAGCCCGCCCGCTTCTTCGACTGCGGTATCGCCGAGGGCAACATGGTGGATATGGCGGCAGGTCTGTCCACCATGGGACTGGTGCCCTTCTGCTCCACCTTCGCCATGTTCGGCGCAGGCCGCGCCTACGAGCAGATCCGCAACTCCATCGCCTACCCCAAGTTCAACGTGAAGATCTGCTGCTCCCACGCCGGCGTTTCCGTCGGTGAGGACGGCGGCAGCCATCAGGCCATCGAGGACATCGGCCTCATGCGGCTCATCCCCGGCATGACCGTCATCGTCCCCGCCGATGCCAAGGAAGCCCGCAAGGCCACCTTTGCGCTGGCGGAGTTCAACGGCCCCGCCTATATGCGTCTGGCTCGTCTGGCCACGCCGGTGTTCGACGAGGATTATCCCTTTGAGATCGGCAAGGCCAACGTACTGCGCGAGGGCAAGGACGCGGTGGTATTCGCCTGCGGCCTCATGGTCAACGAAGCGCTGGAGGCCGCCAAGCTGCTGGCAGCGGAGGGCGTGGAGCTGACGGTGGTAAACGTCCACACCATCAAGCCCATCGACGCGGAGTGCGTCACCAAATACGCCGAAAAGTGCGGCAACGTCATCACCGTGGAGGAACACAGCGTCATCGGCGGTTTGGGCGACGCAGTGGCCGACGTGCTGATGGGCAAGGTGAACTGCAAGTTCCGCAAGATCGGTGTCAACGACCAGTTCGGCCAGTCCGGCAAGGCCGCCGACGTGCTGCGGGAGTACGGTCTCACCGCCGATCAGATCGCGGCGAAGATCAGAGAGACCCTGTAAATCACACTTCAGGAGGTATATGGCTATGGGAACCATCGGTGCGTTTATCTTTTTGATCGTAGGCTCTTTCGTAGGCATGCTCATCGGCGGATTGCTGGGTGATCCAGGGGCGGGCGGCGTTATGGGCGCCCTTATCGTGGGCTTCACCTGCGTGATCTACTATCTGGACAAGCCTTCCAAATAGCACGCCTCACTGTTTACACGAAAAAAACATCTCCCTCGCGGGAGATGTTTTTTTCATGTCAATTGGTCGCTTACGCCTTGCCGGCGCAGCCCAGCACGTTGATCAGCTTGTGGCGCACCAGCTCCTTGATGTTGGCGCGGGCGGGCTTGAGATACTCGCGGGGATCGAACTTGTCGGGATGCTCCTCCATGAACTGGCGGATGGTGCCGGTCATGGCCAGACGCAGGTCGGAGTCGATGTTGATCTTGCACACGGACAGGCGGGCGGCCTGACGGAGCTGCTCCTCCGGCACGCCGATGGCGTTGGGCATACGGCCGCCGTGCTCGTTGATCATCTTCACATAGTCCTGCGGGACGGAGGAAGAACCGTGCAGCACGATGGGGAAGCCGGGCAGACGGCGGGAGACCTCCTCCAGTATGTCGAAACGCAGCGGAGGCGGCACCAGCAGACCCTGCTCGTTGACGGTGCACTGCTCGGGCTTGAACTTATACGCGCCGTGGCTGGTGCCGATGGCGATGGCCAGAGAGTCGCAGCCGGTCTTGCTGACGAACTCCTCTACCTCCTCGGGGCGGGTGTAGGACGCGGCGTGATCGGCCACCTGCACCTCATCCTCGATGCCGGCCAGCGTGCCCAGCTCAGCCTCTACCACCACACCGTGGTCGTGGGCATACTCCACCACCTTCTTGGTGATCTCGATATTCTCGGCAAAGGGCTTGGAGGAGGCATCGATCATCACGGAGGTGAAGCCGC
>CAZTHY010000217.1:0-2436 GCA_964613205.1 uncultured Oscillospiraceae bacterium | reverse complement strand
AAATGTCATTGCGAACCAGTCCGCAGACTGGTGCGGCAATCCGTTCTCCCCTTGCTATGCCGTGCATTACACCCTGCCTATGGGGATGCGGATTCCCACGCCGGTGTGCGCACCGGCTCGGAATGACATGGCGTGTGCGTGTCGATTGTCTCTGCGTCTCCGTGGTGCGTCCGTGCGGGTCGATGTGGGTCGGGCGCGAAAGGAACGCGCGCCCGACAGATCTCGCGGGAATATGCGAGGCCGCATCGACCCCTACGAAGAAGGCGCAGCCTTTATCCGCCGAAGGCGGTATATCATCCACCCGAAGGGTGGCATATCATCCGTCCGCGAGGACGGTATATCATCCGCCAACGGCGGTATATAAAAAAAGAAGCCCCTCACGGGCTTCTTTTTTTATCCGGCCATGATTTCGAATTTCAGCACGCCTTCGGCGGCGGCGGCGCGGGACATCAACTCCTCCAGCTCCTGTGACATATCGCCGGTCTCGGCGGAGATGGTCACGCCGGCACAGCCGTTGGTGGGGATGGTCTGGTTGATGGTGAGAATATTCGCGCCGGAATTGGCAAAGATAGACAGGTAATTGCTCAGCACGCCCGGGTTGTCCTTCAGCAGCGCGTAAAACGTGATGATATGCCCCGCGTGCATATTCTGGAAGGGCTGCACCGCGTCCTTGTACTTGTAAAAGGCGCTGCGGCTGATACCCACCTGTCGGGCGGCCTCGCCTACCGTGGCGGCCTCGCCTACCTGCAGCATCCGCTTGGCCTCCGCCACGCGGAGAAAGACCTCCGGCAGCGCTTCCGCCGTGACGAGATAATACTTCTGCTTTTCCATATCGCTCCTCCTTGGTGTCCGCGCCATGTGCACACCTGTATCATACCATGGCGGGGCGGCGGGCGCAAGCAGAAAATGAGGAAAGAGGGGGATTTTATGGAGCAGCGCCTTGTCCGATTGCTGTGGTACGGCGCGGTGGCCGCGGCGGTCTATGGGGCGCTGCGGTATGCGCTGCCCGCCCTGCTGCCCTTTCTGCTGGCACTGGCGCTGGCGGCGGCGCTGGAACCGGTAGTGTCATTCCTGCGCCGAAAACTCCGCTGGAAGCGGGGGTTCACGGCGGCGGTGGTGACGGTGGCGCTGCTGGCGGTACTGGCGGCACTGGTCATCGGACTGGCGGCGCGGTGCGTGGAACAGGCGCTGGCGCTGCTGGCCGCGCTGCCCCATGAGCTGGAAAACCTCTCCGCCCCGCTGGACGACCTGCGGCGGCGGGTGGATCAGTTCTGCGCCGACTGCCCCGCCACGCTGCGCCGCTGGCTGGAACAGGGGCTGTCCGATCTGCCGCGGCTGGCCGCCACGGTGGCCGGTCAGCTCTCCGGCAAGGCGCTGGGGTGGTTGTCGCGTCTCATGTCGTCACTGCCCGCCCTGCTGCTGGGCTGCGGCACCACGGTGCTGGCGGTGTTCTTCACGCTGGAGAGCTACCCGCAGGTGATGGCGTTCCTCCACCGCTGTCTGCCGCCGGACTGCCGCGAAAAGGCCGCCGGTTGGAAGGCCGGTGCGCTGGGGACGCTGGGGAAATGGCTGCGGGCGGAGTGTCTGCTGCTGGGGGTGACGTTTGTCCAGCTGTTGGTGGGCTTTTGGCTGCTGGGACAGGAGTACGCCGTGCTGCTGGCGGTGGTCATCGCCCTCATCGACGCGCTGCCGGTGCTGGGCACCGGCACGGTGCTGCTGCCCTGGGCGGCGGTGTGCTGTCTGCTGGGGGATGTGGGACGGGGAATGGCGCTGGCGGCGCTGTATCTGGTCATCTTCGCGGTGCGCAGCGTGTTGGAGCCGAAGGTCATGGCGTCTCAGGCGGGACTGCCGCCGCTGGCGACGCTGGCGGCCATGTATGTGGGCTTCCGGCTGATGGGCGTAGGCGGGATGCTGCTCTTTCCGATAGCGCTGCTGCTGTGGCGGGAGGTGGCAGGGAAATGACGGCGCGCCTGCAGCGGCCGGTGGCGGAAAAGGGGGAGACGGCGGAGAGGGCTGCACTTTTTGTAAAAAAACAGGTTCACATAACGATGGTGGAAAAAGGTGTGGAAAATGTGCAAAACCTTGCGGCGTAGGGAAAAGCGGCGGGTGACAGTCCGTTATGAGAAAATTTTTCTCCGCAACTTTTTTCTCACCCGATTACCATAAAGCGGCGAAAGTGCGTTTTCCCGCCCTTGCAGCCACGCCGTCACGCCACACAAGGTCTTGCAAAACGAAAAAATATGAAGTACAATATATAGTGATATAAAATCGGTGTACGCCGGAGGAACGATATGGCAAGAAAAAACGCATACGATAACGAGAGCATTTCCAGCCTGAAAGGGGCGGATCGGGTACGAAAGCGCCCGGGCGTCATCTTCGGCTCCGACGGGCTGGAGGGCTGCGAACACGCGGTATTTGAGATCCTGTCCAACGCCA
>CAZTHY010000216.1:0-2441 GCA_964613205.1 uncultured Oscillospiraceae bacterium | reverse complement strand
CTCCGTGGTGCGGTGCAACGGGTCGATGTGGGCATCGACCCCTACGAAAAGATACGAGGCCGCATCGACCCCCCCATGAAACAAAAACACACCTCTGCCGTTCATGGCAGAGGTGCGTTTTTATTGCTTTTTTACTCTATTCCCAGCGCTACGCGGTAGTAATCCCGCTCGATCAGCAGCTTGGCGTAGTTGAATTGCAGCGACACCCTTGTGTTGATGGCGCTGACGTAGCCGTCGGGGACGGTGACGCCCTCCTCCGGCGTGAAGGTGCGGCGGTAGGCGTCGTAGGTACCGGCGGCGGTGCGCCAGCTATTGCCATAGGCGGTGGGCAGGATGGCCAGCGGGATGCTGCCCGCCGTGTCGGTGACGCTGTAACTGTTGTCCAGAATATCCCGTCCCGACAGCAAGCGGGAATCGTAGTCCAGCCCGAACAGGTTGCTCAGCGTAGGCACGATGTCCACGGCGGTACAGGGCACGGTGACGGTCACCGGCTGCTCCATAGCGCCGCACCACAGGATGAGGGCGTTTTCGTAGCGGCTCACGTCCACCTCGCTGTCGGTAACGCCACGCAGCTCGTTGTAGTAGTCCACGTCGGTGTCCACCAGCAGGTAGGGATAGTGGTCGGCGCTGAGGCAGATCACCGTGTCGTCGGCGATCCCCGCCGCTTCCAGCTCGTCCACCAGGTAGGTCAGGGCGTTTTCCAGCTCCAGATTGGCGGCCACATAGACCTGCACCTGCCGTGCGGCGTTGGGATAAGCGGCCTGCGCCTTGTCCCGATTCTTCGCCGCCATAGCGTGACCCCAGCCGCCGTAAGCGCCATGGGCGCTGACGGTCATGTAGTAGACGTGGAAGGGCGTGCCGCCGTTGACGTAGCCGTCGATATACTCCCCAATGGTGTTCTCCATCATCTCCAAGTCGGAGTACGGCCACGAGCCGTCGTCCGTCAGCGAAAGGCCACTGCCGACACCCTGATAGTCGTAGCCCAGATTGGGATGGGTCACGTCGCGGTGGTAGTAGTTGTAGTAATTGTCGTGGTACGCGCCGGTGCGGTAGCCCAGCGAGCGAAGCTGGCTGCCCATGGTGAGGGGCATGGCATCGTTGGCGGAGGCGTAGAAGCTGACATTGCTGCCTATCCAGGTGGGCAAAAGGCCGGTCATCACTGCGTACTCGCCGCCGGTGGTGGACTGTCCCCACGCCGACTGGTAGTAGTTCTCGCACACGAAGCCCTCGTGGGTAAGGCGGTACAGCGTAGGTGTCAGTTCCTCGGAGATAAACCACGGGGAGAAGGCCTCCGCCGTGATGAGGATCAGGTTCTTCCCCTCAAACATACCGGTGTACTCGTTCTGCTTGGAGGGGGTCAGCGAGCCGAAATACTGCGCCATTTTCCGCAGCGTACCGTCGGCGGCGTTTTCGGCCAGCGCGTCAAAGTCGATGTCCAGCACGTTGTCGTCGTAGGCCACCGGTTCCGGTGTCACGTCCGGTTCCTCCACAGGCGGTTCCTCCGGCGGCGTCTCCGGCAAGGGGGGCTGGGGCGTGCCAAAGAGGGCGTACTGCGCCTCAAGGCGCACCGCCGTGTGGAGTCCGAACTGGCTCACCGCCGCGTCGGTGCGGAAGTTGTAGGTATAGGTGTCGCCGTAGGTGCCAAACCGCGCCAGTCCGGCGGCCACGCCGGTAAACAGCACCGCCATTACCGCCACAAAGGCCAGCGACAGCCAGCCCATCCGCTGCTCGGTGACGATGCGCCGCCGCAGCACCACGCACAGGATAGGCGGCACCAGCGCCAGCAGAATGGCGGGCAGCCGCGGCAGCATCACCTCGGGAATGGCGGTGCCAAAGCCGGTGAGGACGCTCTCCGTCATGCCGACGATAAAGGCCACGGAGAAGTAGGACTTGAAGTAGCCGCGGCAGCAGTACTCCACGCACAGCAGCACCGTCCACACCACCGACAGCAGTTCCGTCATCACCCACGCCAGTCGGCGGCCGGGCAGCAGGTTCACCAGCAGACTCATCAGCAGTCCCGCGCCGATGGCGAACAGGATCACCAGCGGCAGCGTGGCGGAGAAAAAGTCGGCCTGCGTGTCGAAGGCGCGGAGCAGCAGCTCATGGTACAGCAGCGCCAGCGGCAGAAATATCCAGTTCCACGGCCCTCGGGGCATGGTGGAGGTGTCCAATCGGGATGGTTTCATGGTCATTCCTCGATTTCTTTCGTCTATCTGAGACAGTATACCACCGGAAGGGGAAGATTTCAACCGTAGCCGCAAAAAAATGCCCCGCCTTGCGGCGGGGCACAGTCGTATGTGGGGATCATTCGATGGAGACGATGTAGTAGTACACCGGCTGGCCGCCCGGGAGGGTGGTGATCTCCGCGTCGGGGCAGGCGGCAGTGAAGATGTCGGCGGCGTGCTGGGACTGCTCCTCGTCCACGCCCTCACCGGCATAGA
>CAZTHY010000215.1:0-2456 GCA_964613205.1 uncultured Oscillospiraceae bacterium | reverse complement strand
CCCATGCCCATGATCATCAGCGTCTTGGGGCTGAGGAAGGTGGCACCGGTGGCGGTAGCGCCTACGCTGATGCCCAGGAAGATGGTAACGATGTTCATCAGCTCGTTCTGCATCGTCTTGCTGAGACGATCCAGCACGCCGCACTCCTTGGCCAGATTGCCCAGCATCAGACAGGCGATCAGCGGCGCGGCGGAGGGCACCAGCAGTGCCACGAACACGGTAACGACGATGGGGAAGAAGATCTTCTCGCGGCGGGACACCTCTCGCAGCGGCTTCATGACGATCTTCCGCTCCTCCTCGGTGGTCAGCAGCTTCATGATAGGCGGCTGGATCACCGGCACCAGTGCCATGTAGGAGTAGGCTGACACGGCGATGGGGCCCAGCAGCGCCGGTGCCAGCATGGCGGTGACGAAGATGGCGGTGGGGCCGTCGGCGCCGCCGATGATACCCACGGAGCTGGCCTCTGCGCCGGTAAAGCCCAGCAGGCGGCAGCCCACATACGTCAGGAAAATGCCAAGCTGCGCGGCAGCGCCCAGCAGCAGACTCTTGGGGTTGGCGATCAGGGGGCCAAAGTCGGTCATAGCGCCGACGCCCATGAAGATGAGGCACGGATAGATGCCCAGCTTGATGCCCAGATACAGCACGTCGATGAGACCTGCGCTGACGGTAGCGCCGCCCAGCGTAATGCCGTAGCTGGCGGCATACTGCTCGGCAGTAGCCAGCGCGGAGAGCTGGTTGGCCACGGTGCCTACGGCGTCACCGCCGGAAGCGGCGATCTGCGCCATCAGATCGGTGATGGCATCGGCGCCGAACACGTTCTGCGCCGCCGTCATCAGCGGCTCGATATACGGCTCCACCATAGTGGTGGACACGCCGTTCGCCACCAGATCCGACAGGAACTGCGCCGTGATAGGCTCACCGCCGAACAGATCCCAGTGGACGTGGCCGCCGGCGAAGAGTATCTCGTGGAACATCTCCGCCCCGGGCAGGTTCGTCACCAGCATACCGAAGGCGATCGGCACCAGCAGCAGCGGCTCGAACTTCTTTACAATGCCCAAAAACAGCAGGATACAGGCGATCACGATCATAATGGCGCTCTTCCAGTTGTCGCCCTGGAAGAACTGGTAAAAGCCTGTACTGACGAAGAAATTGGCAATAGCTTCCATTGCTTAGCCCTCCGGCCTTAGCCGATGGTGCACAGCAGCGTACCGGACTCCACCGCCGTACCCTTGGTCACGGCCACAGAGGTGACAGTACCGTCGCAGGGGCACATGATCTCGTTCTCCATCTTCATGGCCTCCAAAATCATCAGCACGTCGCCGCGCTTGACGGCGCTGCCGGCGGACACGTTGACGGACAGAATGGTACCAGGCATGGGGGCGCTGACCTGCTCACCACCGGCAGGAGCCGCCGCAGGAGCGGGAGCGGGGGCAGGAGTGGCCACGGGAGCGGGAGCAGCCACGGGTGCGGCGGGTGCTGCGCCGGTGATGTCCTCCAGCTCTACTTCGTAAACGGTGCCGTTGACGTTGACTCTGTACTTCTTCATGATACGTTTCTCCTTACACTTTCTTGATACCGGTAATGCGGATGGCGGAGACGTCGGTCCCCATGTCCTCGGCAATGGCGGCGGCAATGGCGGCCATCATCGCCGGCGTGACGGCGCTCACAGGTGCGGCGGCCACAGGGGTCGGGGCGGGAGCGGGCGCTGCCTTGGGCGCGGCAGGTGCGGCGGTGCGGTTGCACACCCAGCTCATCAGAAAGACCAGCAGAATGATGCACAGCAGACCGGCAAACACCGTACCCAGTCCCATCAGGACAACGAACAGGTTGGAATAATCCATAGAATTAAAATCCCTCCCATACTAAGTTTAGTAACCTCATTGTACCAAACATTTGGTAGCAAAGCAACCCATAATCATGAAAAACCAACAAAATTGTAAGAACGCCTAAAAATTTTTTAGCTTATTTGACGGAATCGCCAAATCCGCCCTCGCCAAAAGAAAAACAGGACGAAAAATGCAATTCCCACTTTCCATCGCCTATTGTCTGTGGTATACTGAATTTTATTCCGAAAAGTAAGGGGAGGCGGCGGCCATGGAGTACAAGCAGGTGGTAAAAGGCCGCTTTTTAAGCCGCCCCAACCGGTTCATCGCCCTGGTGGACATCGACGGCACGGAGACGGTGTGCCATGTGAAGAACACCGGCCGCTGCCGAGAGCTGCTGGTGGAAGGCACCACCGTGTGGCTGGAAAAGAGCGACAATCCCGCCCGCAAGACGGCCTACGACCTCATCGCCGTGGACAAGGGCGGCCTGCTCATCAACATGGACGCACAGGCGCCCAACCGCGTCTTTCACGAGTGGGCGGGGACGTTCCGCCCCGATGCGCTGGCGGTGAAGCCGGAGTTCACCTACGGCCAGTCCCGCCTCGACTTCGGCCTTACCGTACCGGAGGGGCT
>CAZTHY010000214.1:0-2465 GCA_964613205.1 uncultured Oscillospiraceae bacterium | reverse complement strand
GGTTGGCATTGTGGGGGATTGCTGGGTGTGTGCGCGCTGGGACTGGGGCTGGGCATACTCATCGCCGCCGTGTTTCCGGTGGGGTTTCTCATGTTCGTGGTGGCGTTTTTGCTGATCGCCTGCGGTGTGGCGTGTCTGCGGAACGGGAGGTGAGGGTGTGAAGATCGTGGTGTGGAAGTCCCCGCGGCTGCTCAGCGGGATATTGCGGTGCCTGTTCGGGATGGGGCGGGCATAACGGCGGACAGCCGTGCATAGACTGTGCCCAACGACAAAGGAATGTGAGGGCTTGGACTATGGAATGTGGCTTGCAATGGAAGGACATCACCTGCTGGGACTGCGCGGGGCACGGCACCGTCACTCACGAGGAGACGGTGGAGACCGCCATCCCCGAATACTGCCCCGAT
The DNA here is from genome assembly GCA_964613205.1 of uncultured Oscillospiraceae bacterium. Taxonomy (GTDB): domain Bacteria; phylum Bacillota; class Clostridia; order Oscillospirales; family Oscillospiraceae; genus Vescimonas. The sequence continues at coordinate 2,061 of CAZTHY010000214.1, read as the reverse complement.
CTGGGGCGCATCGTGGAGACGACGGGGCAGGTGCTGATCCGCTCCCGCACCGGCGACGGCAAGACCGTTACCATCAGCGGCGCGGTGAAGGTGACGGTGCTGTACACGTCGGAGGAGAGCGTGGGGCTGCGGAGCCTGACGCAGACGGTGCCCTTCACCTGTACGGCGCAGGAGCCGCTGCCGGCAGCCTGTCAGGTGGTGTGGGTGACGGGGCGGCTGCTGCTGTGTGAAGCGCAGGCGCTGACGGCGCGGCGGCTGTATCTGCGGCTCATACCGGAGCTGACACTGACGGGCTGGCGCTGTTCCGTATTGCGTCTCTGCGGCGGCGTGGCGGAGGAAAACAACGGACTGCGCCTTAAATACCATCGGCGGGAGGTGTGCCTCACCGCGTCGGTGGCGGAGCGGGAGTGCAGCGTGACACAGGATGCGCCGGTACCGGCAGGACAGCCGGTGCCGGAGGATCTGCTGTGCAGCAGGCTCTATCCCAGAATCACCGGCTGCCAGCCGGTAGGCACCAAGCTGATGGTGAAAGGGGAGCTGTTTCTCTCGGCGCTGTACCGGTGCCGAGAGCAGCAGCTATACACCTACGAGGTGTCGCTGCCCTTTTCGCAGGTGGTGGAGCTGCCGGAGGGGGCAGGGCAGGGGGACTGCACGGCGGAGACGTCGCTGTCCGGCGGCGAAGTGCGGCTGCTGCGGGGCGAGGACACCGGCGGTTTCGCCGTGACGGCGGACTTGCGCTTGCTGCTGACCACCAACCGCACCGAAACGGTGGAGTGCCTTACCGACCTGTACAGCACCCGCTGCGACACGAAGGTGGAGACGCAGGAGGTGACGCTGCCCACGGCGTCCATGGAGCGCCCTGCAAGACAGGAGACGGTGGAGCATCTGGACTTCGGCCGCCGCCGGCCTTTCGTTTTCGTCACCGACAGCGACTGCGTACCTACCCCCGCCGGTGACGACGGCGATCTCCGTGCCGCCGTGCGGCTGCGGCTGCTGTATTTGGACGAGGATGAGACGCCCACCGTCACCGAACGGACGGCGGAGGTACCGCTGGGCGGCGGCACAAGAGGCGGCTGCGGCTGCGCCCTGGCCGGTGCGCCGGAGGTGGTGCTGGGCGGCAGCGGCTGCGATCTGCGGCAGACGGTGGAGCTGCGGCGGTACCTGCCGGAGTCGGAGACGCTGACCACCGTGACCGCCGTGGAGGTATTGGAGGACGGCCAGACAGGTCGCCGTCCCTCACTGGTGATGCGGCGGCTGGCGGAGGGGGAGACGCTGTGGGACGTGGCGAAGCGCTACCATACAGATGAAGCTCTCATCCGCACCGTCAACCACCTCGAGGGGGAGACACCGCCGGAGAAGATGCTGCTCATCCCCCGTATGCGGTAGGAAAATCGGAAAAAGAGGATTGACTTTCCCCGCCGCTTTCGGTAGAATAACCACTGCGAGGACGCCGGACAGTCGCGGGGACAAGGCGAAAGCCTGTTCATGAGGAAAGTCCGGGCTCCACAGGGCAAGAATAGCGGGTAACGCCCGCCGAAGGCGACTTCAGGAAAAGTGCAACAGAGATATACCGCCTTGCGGCCTTGTGTCGATGAGGTAAGGGTGGAAAGGCGAGGTAAGAGCTCACCCGACGGCGTGTGAAAGCGTCCGTCGCTGTAAACTCTATTCGGAGCAACACCGGCATGGGAGCATACTGGTTGGCCCGACCGCTCCCGAGGTGGCTGGAGCGCACCGGCGACGGTGCGCCTAGATAGATGACTGTCAAAACAGAACCCGGCTTATAGACGTGCTCGCATGAAAAAACCTCCGGCTTGGCCGGAGGTTTTGTTTTTTGGTATCACACTTCGCTGTACCGCGCCAAAAACTGGCGGGTACGCTCCTGCTGGGGATGGTCGATGACGTCCTTCGCCGCGCCCTGCTCCACGATGACGCCGCCGTCCATGAAGATGACGCGATCCGCCACATCGCGGGCGAAGGCCATCTCATGGGTGACGATGATCATGGTGGTGTGCTGCTGGGCAAGGCCGCGGATGACCCGCAGCACCTCGCCGGTCAGCTCGG
>CAZTHY010000213.1:0-2483 GCA_964613205.1 uncultured Oscillospiraceae bacterium | reverse complement strand
ATCAGATGTTTCATAGCTTTTTCCACCTTTCTTGTTGTTTTTTCCTCGTTGCTGCTGGTGCTATGTTGAACTGCCAATTGAAAACGCCTTAATACTCCGCTGCCGCGGCCTCGCCCCGCAGCACGCGCAGTGCGCCCTCCGCCAGAGACCGCATCTCCTCCTCACCCGGCAGGCGGATGATGGGCGCGATCTTGCTGACATAGGCGGAAATATCATCGCAGAAGAACTGCTCGTAGGCCATACCGGCGGTGTAGACGATGGCGTCCACATCGTAGTGCAGCACGGCGGCCATGGCGCCGATGTCCTTGGCCAGCTGGTAGACCAGCGCCTGATAGGCTTCCACGAACTTGGGGTCGCCCTCCACTACCTTGGCGCAGATGACACGGAAGTCGGTAGTGCCCAGATAGGAGAACATACCGGCGCGGCGGCCGAAGGTACGCTTCACCTCGTCCAGCGTCTTGCCGGAGAAGCAGTACTTGATGAGCTGGTTCACAGGCACGGCACCGGCACGGTCCATGCCCATGGCGCCCTCGTCCTTCACGTTGCACACGTCCACCACGCGGCCATGCTGGTGAGCGCCGACGCTGACACCACCGCCCAGATGGCAGACGATGAGGTTCACGTCCTCGTACTTCTTGCCCAGCTTCTCAGCGGCCTTGCGGCCGATGGACTTGTGGTTCAGCGCGTGGAACTGGCACAGGCGGCGGAACTCGGCAAAGCCGGTGTAGTGGGCGATCTCGGTCATCTCGTCCACGCAGACGGGATCGACGAAGTAGGCGGGGATGTTCACCATGTCGCCCAGCTTCTTGGCCAGATACGCACCCAGGTTGGAGGGATGCTCACCGTAGGGAGCCGTCTCCACGTCGTGCATGACCTTGTCGTTGACGGCGTAGGTGCCGCTGGGGATGGGGCGGTACAGACCGCCGCGGCCGCACACGGCGGCAAAGTCGCTCATCTGATAGCCCGCCTCGGTGACGGCCTTCAGAATGGCCTCCTTGCGGTAATCAGCCTGATCGATGACACGGGGGAACTGATCCAGCTCCTCCGCGGAGTGGTCGATGCCTACCTTGAAGAGCTGCTCCTCGTCCTCAAAGACGGCGATCTTCGTGGAGGTGGCGCCGGGGTTGATGATCAAAAGTTTCATGGTTGTCTCCTACTCCTTCTCGTCCTTCTCGCCATGACGGCTCATGCGCGTTCGTTAATTATTTCACCGAATGACTCAATGAGTCTAACTTATTATGGCACTACCACGGACCAATGTCAACGGCCTTTTCGCCTTTTATCGCAAAGTTGGCATATCGCACAAAAAAAGGGCGTGCCCGCTGGTCAAAACAACGTTCACGCCCCTTAACTATACTTATTTAATACCAGTTATTCCGCCTGCTTCCAGCCGTCCAGCAGCGCCGTGGCCATACGCCGTCCCCGCTGCTCCAGTTCGAAGCCCTGCTGGTAGATGCGCCACTCCATCAGAATGCCGCGGTGCATGGCCACCAGCTCCGCCACCAGCTCATCCCGCTGGCAGCCGCTGCCCACGCTGCCCTCCCGCTGGCAGCCCTCCACCAGCTCCCGCAGCACGCGGAAGTAGACGCGCTTCTCGTTGTCCTGCAAAATACGCTGTTCGGGGTACCGCAGGCCGTGGACAAAGCTGCGGTACAGCGTGGGGTCGTTGGCGCTGATGGTCAGCGCACGGGTGACGAAGTCCAGCAGCTTGTCGCGCCAGCTCATGTCGCCGTCGGCCAAATAGCCCTCCTCCAGCACCTGATACTGGGCGTCCACGCTGTCCGTCACCTGAATGACCAGCTCGTCCTTGCTTTTGAAGTAGTGGTAGATGTTGCCCACGGAACAGCCCGCCGCCTGGGCGATCTGCTCCACGGATACGTTTTCAAAGCTGTCCCGATCGAATAGCTCCATGGCCACATTCTGAATACGGGCGCGCATCTCCTGCGCCTGCTGCTTGCGGGGTGTCATCTGTTTCTTCATGCCGTACCTCTCGCCGCCTGATGTTGAAAGTCGTTTTCTGTTACCCTATATCATACCAATTTTTTGCCCGCAGGTCAAGAACGGAACGAGGGAGAAAAAACTTGAAAAATATTGAAAATAGGGCTTGACATTTTGGCCGCAACGTACTATAATTCCCATTGTTGACGCGCGAGTGGTGGAATTGGCAGACTCGCTAGATTCAGGTTCTAGTGTGCATTACGCACGTGCGGGTTCAAGTCCCGCCTCGCGCACCAAAAAAGAAAGACACGACACAGTCGTGTCTTTTCTTTTTTCAAACTCTCGGCTCCCTTTGTGAGGCACCCCAGTGCGCACACTGGGGCGTGCGGGAGCGAAGCGGAGCTGAGCTGTCGGCGCAAAGCGCCGACTGAGGGAGAGAACGCTCCGCTGAGACTTCGTAGGGGCGGACGACTCTGTCCGCCCTTGGCAGCCGGTTCGGTAGGCGTATGCAAAACGATAATTGGAAGGGTTGCGTCGATGGTCGT